>DATFVU010000049.1:0-11591 GCA_035260145.1 Candidatus Polarisedimenticolia bacterium
GGCGATCGCGGCGCTCAGGAGCTGCGAAGGCAGGGGCCCCGATTCGGCCGGCGCGCCGGCATTGTTCCCCGCGGTCGCCGGGGCGATGCGCGATGTCGCCAGGGCGGTCCCGACGAACCGGCTGCCGTAATACCAGTGGTCCCAGACCGGCAGGGCGACCAGAGCCGCCGCCATCAGGGCGGCGAGAGCGACGAGCGAGCGGTATAGAAGGCGGTTCATCAAGGCACCATCACGCTGCCGCCATGATTGGGACCGAAGATGGCGGGTCGCGTGGCGCTGTTCTGATCCAGGACCTTCTCATCCACCGTGCTCGAGCCGCTGAAGTTGAAGTCGATGTTGCCGGTCCCGGCGCCGACCTTGGAGAAGTGAAGCGTGATCAGGACCTCGTTGCTTCCGGCGGTCACGGGCCCGTCCTGCGCGACGCGGCTCATCGCGACCTTGACGATGCCGGAGCCGCTTGTCAGCACGACGATCGGCGGTGTCGAGGTGTTCTTCTGCAGAAGCGGCCCGACCGTGTAGGTGGTGTATTGAATCAGGGACGCCGGGTACGTCAGGTCGAACCCCACGGTCAGGATTCCGCTCAGGTCGTTCACCACCACCGACACCTGGAGCGTCGAGCAGGTGGCGCCGGTCTGCGACATGAAGACGTCACCCGATGCGGGCGTCGTGTCGAAAGCGGTGAAGGTGATGTCGGTGCAAGGGGCGGCAGAGGCCTCGTCCCCCCCGCCCTTGCAGCCCCATGACGGCAGGGAGATCAGGAGCCCCAGCAAGACCCCGGCTCGACCGGCCGCTCTCCTGGCACCCTGCGTCATCATGAGTCCTCTCCCGAATCGACCAAAGGACCGCCGCCGAGCGTTACGGGCAGACGGCCAGCTGCAGACCGAAATACCTCGAAAAGATCGCGACGTCCTCGCCATCGATGGTGCCGTTTCCGTCCAGATCGGCGGCCGCGTTGTAGTCGGGACTGCCGCTCATCGTGATCCAGGCCCGGCTGATCGCGTTCAGATCGCTGCCGTCGACCAGGCAGTCCCGCGTGACGTCCGCGGTTTTCGCGATAACCAGCGCCGGCGACAGGTTGCCGCTCCCGTTGTCGGGATTGCTGATCGTCAGAGTCCTCGGCCCGAGTGCCGCGCTGGAGTTGACGTTCACGGTGAACGTCAGCTGGTCGCCGCCCGAAACGGAGGTCGCGCCGCAGGTGACGCCGGAGCCGAGGCTCGCCACCGCACCGGCCTGGAAATTGGCGCCCGTCACGCGGACGGAGTGCTGCCCGGATTGAAGGATGTACACCGAGCCGCTCGCGACCTCGAGTGCCGTGGCCACCGTGGGCGCCGTGCCCACGACGATCGAGGGCTTGCCGGATGCTTCGTTGGAGGGAAGGCTGACGTTCCCTGCGCCGTCATACGCGTGCAGCACGAAATAGTAAGTGAGGCTCGAATCAAGACCGGAGATCGAATAGGACGTGACATTGCCGACGTTGATCGTCTGCGTATAAGTGCCCGGAGATGTCCCATAGCGGAGACGGTACCCCGACAGATCCGGCTCACTGTTCGGTGACCAGGACAGTTGGATCGTCGTGGCCGAAAAAAGCGGAGCGTTGAACATGAACGACACAAGAAGCGCAAACCCTGCGACGGCCGCGACTTTTGGCCGAATGTCTCCCCCCGCTCGGGGCATGAGACCTCCCCCCGTCGCCGTGATGCCGTCCCAGCAATCCAGCGACCCGAATGAGCGGCTGCAATCAACATGCCAGTGGTTTTTCTGCCAGTTTTCGCCTCCTGTCGTGCAAGTGGCTCCGCCTCAGTGAGATGCCGTGTCGGGGGATTGAACATGACGCGTCACAGACATGGCTGGCCCTCAAGGTAATCTGAATGACAAATCGGAATCGGGACGATCCGTCTAGAGGGTCTGGCGAATTTCCCGCGTCGCGGCGACCATGTTCCCGAGCTTTGCCTCCGACTCTTCAAGAGTGCGCGTCTTGAGGCCGCAGTCGGGGTTCACGAAAAGACGGGCGGCCGGGACGACATTGAGCGCCGCCAGGATGCGCTCCTTGATCGTCGCCACCGGCTCGATGGCGTGGGTGTGCACGTCCACCACACCCGCGCCCAGCTCCTTGGTGAAGGGAGACCTGCCGAACAGCTCGAGCAGGCCGAGGTCGGAGTTCGACAATTCAAGCGTGAACTGATCCACCGGAAGATCGAGGAGGCGGGGATAGATCGCGGGAAAGTCACCGTAGCAGATGTGGGTGATCGTTTTCGCCCTGAGGCCGTCCGTCACGCGATGCATGGCCTTGATGGCGAGGTCGATCTCGTCGGGCCTCACGGAGATCGCCGGCTCGTCGATCTGCACGTGCCGGGCCCCCGCCGCGACCAGCGCCTCCGCCTCCTGGCGCACGACGTCGGCCAGCGCCAGAGCGAGCGATTCGCGCGACCCGTAATGCTCGTCGAACGCCCAATCCATCATGGTGTATGGGCCGGTCAGGATCGCCTTCACCGGGTGGCGCGTCTGCTCGAGGGCGAATCGGAACCAATCGACCGTCACGGGACGCGACCAGCGCACCTCCCCGACCACCACCGGCTTGCGGTAGTAGCGGTTCCCATAGGAGCGAACCAGGCCGGAGATCCGGAACCCCTCCAGATTCTCGGCGAAGTAGGTCGTCATGTCGCCGCGGTACATCTCTCCGTCGACCAGGAGATCGAGGCCGAGAGCTTCCTGCATCCGGATGCAGGCGATCGTCTCCTCCTGCTCGATGCGGTGAAGAGCGACGGCGTCGAGCGTTCCGCGGGCCTGATCCGCCCGCGCCCGCTTCAGACGCTCCGATTTGGGAAACGAGCCGATGGTGCTGAGCGGCAGCAGGAGGTCGGGAGACAGAGCGCGCTCTTCGCTCATGCAAACTCCTGTCGTGCCCGGTCGCGCAGCGCCGCCAGGGCCGACATCTTGGCGCGGGCGGCGTCCCGTGGAAGGAACTCGAGGCCGTGGTTGGGGGCGAGGTGCACCTCGGTCGCCGGTCCCGGGCCGTTTCGCAACGCCGTCAGGATGGGCCGCAGCAGCTTTTCGTGGGTTTCGGCGGGGTCTTCCAGACGGGTGTTCCGCCCATCGATCACGCCGAGAAGCAGCCCCGTCCCGGGCGGCAGCGTGGCGAGACGGGAGGCAAGACGCGCGACGCCCTCTGCCGCGGCGGATTCCATTGCCTGGTTCGTTCGGAGAGCGGCCAGAAGGTCGAACCCCAGGAGGGCGACGGGCAGGCCGGCCATCTCCTCCAGGAGCTGTGTGGTGTCGCCGAACGAGGTCGCGAGGATGACCCGGGCGGAGCTCAGCCCCGCCACGAGGCGCCGCATGCTCATCTTCAAGAGCGGCATGCCATCGGGGCACCAGACGGGGGCCGGCTCATTGATCTGGATCAGGGCGGCGCCGGCGCTCTCCAGATCGCGCAGCTCACGATTGAGTGCGGAAGCGATCTCGAGCGCCAGGTGCTGCCGGCCGCTGCCGCGCGCATCGCGCGACAGACGCGACAGCGTGAGGGGTCCGGTGATGATCGCTTTCACGGGGCGTGGGGCGGCGGTCGCCGCGAACCGGAACGCCTCCACCAGGAACGGCCGCTCGCGGCCGATCGGCCCCACCGCGGCGGGCTGCCGGTAGTAGGTGTTCGTGTCGAAATACCGCAGCAGACCCTCGATCCGGAATCCGCTGAGGGCGCGCGCCACATGCGACACGGGATCGTGCCAGCGGGTCTGTCCGTCGGTCAGGATGTCCAGGCCGGCCTCCGCCTGCTCGGCCAGGGCCAGCCGCGTCATCTCGTTCTCCGCCTCGGTGACGGCCGACGGCTGCACCTCGTTCCGGTCCAGGGCCAGGAGGGTGCGGCGGAGCACCTGTTCGGACGGTCGGTCCCCGATCCGCGGGTAGCTGTCGAGGAGTGAGGCGAGGATCACGGCGACTCCTTGAAGCGGTCCACAGAATATCGCCCCCCCGCCGCGCGCGCAAGAGAGTCGGCGACGCGTGCGCGGCCGGCGTTCCGGTTGTGTTACGCTCTGTCCGCGAGGCGCGCGTGGCGGGGTGACCCGCGCAGGGCGAGGGAGCCCCTTGGTCAAGCAGGTACTCTGGAGCGAATCGATCCGGGATCGGATCGACAGCGGCAAGGCGCACTTTCTGGCGAGAGCCAGCCTCAAAGCCCTATCGGCCGGGAGCGCCTCCGTCCTTCTGGACGTGGCCGCGACCGATCGGCCGGACCTCATCATTCTGGCGCCCGAGGCCACCGACATGGGCGCGCCGGAGCTGTGCCGCCGAATCCGACAGGACGATCGGACGCGCCACATTCCGATCCTGGCGCTGGCGATCGACGAAACCCAGGAGTTCATGTTCCGCGAGGCCGGCTGCACCGAGGTGATCAACGCCCGGGTCTCCGCCGAGCGGCTTCAAGAGAGGATCGCGGCCATGCTCGGGATGCGCCTGCGGAAATTCCCGCGCTACGCCGTGGTGCTTCCGGTCGCGCGCGGCCGGCTCCTGCGCGAGTTCCTTGGATACTCGAACGCGGTCAGCGAAGGCGGAATCGGATTCGACACGCTCGCCCGCATCAAGGGGGGCGAGCATCTCGCCCTGAAGATCTACCGCAACACCGAGGAGAGACCGATCGCCGTCGCCGGGAAGGTCGCCTCGGTGAGGGCCAACATCGACACCGGCATCGGGTATGCGGTCGGGGTGGAGTTCCTGGAGATGGCCGACGCCGATCGACAGCGCCTGCTGGAGTTGTTTCCCCGGGATCCGACCGTCATCTGGGGCGGCGACCGCGAGCCCGGACGAACGCCCGACGGCCGCGACATCCCCACCGCCTGACCCTCATCGCCTCCAGAAAATTTTCGCCGCCGTGTCCCCGAGGATCGCCTGTTGCGCGTCGGACGCGAGCGGCAGGGCGCGAAACTGCTCGAGGTTGAGCCGGGGGCTGTCGACGCCCGGGCTCGGCCAGTCGGTCCCGAACAGCGTCTTGTTGGACACCTCGGCGAGACGCGGGAAGTAGCGCAAAAGCGCCCGCGGCGGAATCCCGGAGATGTCCATGTGCACGTTGGCGTGTCGCCGCAAAAGGAAGAAGGCGGTCTCCATCCACAGAGGGCGGCCGCCGTGCGCCAGGATGAGGGTGAGGTTCGGGAAGTCGACCGCCACGTCGTCGAGGGCCATCGGGTCGCCGTACTTATTGCGGGCCTCCGGGAAGATCGACGTGCCGGTGTGAACCATGACGGGGACGCCGAGCTCCTGGGCCTTCTCGTAGAGCGCGGCGAGACCGGGGAGCGCGCCGCCGTCGCGGTAAGCGTTGGGAAAAAAGTGCTGGTGCGGCGGATGCAGCTTGAGGACGCGGATCCCGTGTTTTTCGACGATCTCTTGAAGCGCCGCGGCGGGATTCGGGGTGAGCCGGGGGTGCACGCCGCCGACCGCGATCAGTCGGTCTTCGTGCCCGCGGCAGTATTGCCCGATCCATTGATTCACGTCGTCGGTGAATCCGATGACGTCGGGGCTGACGTAGTTGACCAGGACCGCGCGGTCGATCCCCTCTTCGTCCAGGAAGCGCAGGAACTCCGGGGGATCGTCGAACAGGCGCCGGATCCGATCGAGGTCGCGGCGGCCGCGGGAGATCCGCTCGAGGGCTCCCGGCCTCAGCTGGCGCCAGGGCTGCACGTGGATGTGCGCGTCGATCACCATGCGCGGGCGGCTCCTAGCGTCCGGTGAACCGCGGCGGCCGCCCTTCAAGGAAGGCGGTCGTCCCCTCGCGCTTGTCGTCCGATTCGAACAGGATCGCCTGCGCCAGGCGCTCGGCGTCGTGCCCGGCGTCCGGGCCGTACAGGGACGCCTGCAGGGCGAGCTTGGCGGCGCGCAGAGCCAGCGGTCCCTTCCGCGCGATGAGCAGGGCGGTCGACCGCGCCTCCTCGAGGACGCGATCGTCGGGCACGACGCGATTGACCAGCCCGATCTGGAGGGCCTCGTCGGCGTCGATGATGCGGCCCGTCAGGATCAGCTCGCGCGCCCGCCCCGCCCCCACGATGCGCGGCAGGCGGTAGGTGGCGCCGGCCGCCGGGATGATCCCGAGACCGACCTCCGGCTGTCCGAAGTGGGCCGACTCGGCGGCGATGCGCAGATCGCACGCGAGCGCCAGCTCGCATCCTCCTCCCAGGGCGTAGCCGTTGACCGCGGCGATGGTCGGCAGCGGAAAACGCTCGACCTCCAGGAACAGGCTCGAGTTGATGCCGCGCAGCGCATCGGCGGCGCACCTCTCCCGCAGCTCGCGGATGTCGGCTCCGGAGGCGAACGAGACCTTGCCGGCGCCCGTCAGAATCAGGGCGCGCGTCGTCCCGTCCCGTGCGAGACGATCCAGCGCCGCGCGGAGCTCGTCGACCACCTCGAGATTGATGGCGTTGCGCGCCTCCGGACGGTTCAGGGTGATGACGGCGATCCCGTCGGCGGTGGCGAGCAGGATGCTGCGGAAGCGCGCAGCCGCGGGCCGCGGCGAGCCGGCGCGCGGTCGGAGGGGCGGGCGGCCCGCGCGCCCGCGAGGCTTCCTTTTGCCGGACGTCCCGGGCGCGCGTCTCACGGTTTGAGCACGATCTTGCCGAACAGGGAGCGCTCGGCCATGGCGCGGTGACCCTCGGCGATTTTCTCGAGCGGCAGGACGCGATCGATGACAGGCTTCAGGCGCCTTTCGCCCATCAGTCGCGCGATCCGCATGAGCTCGGCCCGGCCGCCCATGGTCGAGCCCAGGATCGACAGCCCCTTGGAAAAGACGAAGCGGAGATCGGTCGGCGCCTGGTATCCGCTGGTCGCGCCGCAGGTCACGAGGCGACCTCCCCGGGCCAGCGCCCTGAGGCTCCTCTCCCAGGTGTCCTGACCGACGCTTTCGATGATGACGTCCACGCCACGTTTGCGTGTGATCCGGCGAACCTCCTCCAGAAAATCACCCGAGCGGTAATTGATCACCTCCTCGGCGCCCAGCGCCTTCACGCCGTCGATCTTGTCGTTCGAGCCCACCGTGGTGATGACGCGGGCGCCATGCAGCCGCGCGATCTGGATGGCCGCCGTGCCGAGCCCGCTCCCCCCGGCGTGCACCAGGACGTCCTCGCCCAGGCGCACGGCCGCACGGGTCACCAGCATGTGCCAGGCGGTGAGAAAGACCAGGGGAAAAGCGGCCCCCTCCTCGAACGACAGCCCCTCCGGCAGGGGCAGGACGTTCGCGGCGGGCAGCGCGACGAACTCCGCCTGCACTCCGCTCTCGTGCTCGCCGAGGATTCTGTAGTCCCTGCACAACGGCTCCCATCCGGAAGCGCACTCCACGCAACGCATGCAGGAGAGGCCGGGCGACACGAACACCCGGTCGCCCGGCCGCAGTCCCTTGACGCCCGTGCCGATCTCCTCGACGACTCCCGCCGCATCCGAACCCGGGATCATCGGGAGAGGAAGGGTCACGCCGGGCATGCCGCGCCGGACCCAGGTATCGAGGTGATTGATGCCGGCGGCCTCGACGCGCAGGAGGATCTGGCCGGCGTCCGCCTTCGGCTTCGGCAGGTCGGCGATCTCCAGGACCTCGGGGCCGCCGTGCCGGCGGATGAGGACCGCCCTCATGTCGCGGCCATCGATCAGGCGCCCTTGAACCTGGGAGGACGCTTCTCGGCGTAGGCGCTCAGCCCTTCCTTCGCGTCCTCCGATTCGAAGAGCTGCTGTTGCAATTCGCGCTCCAGCGCCAGGGCTTCGGCGAACGCCATCTCGCTGCCGCTGAGGACGCTGCGCTTGATCGCGCCGACGGCGCGGCTCGCCGCACCCGGCGGGCAGAACGTGCGCGCGTACGCCATCACCTGGTCCCACCAGCCTTCCGCGTCGAAGACGTGCGTCACGATGCCGAGGGCGAGCGCCTCGTCGAAGGAGAACGTCCGGGCGGTCGCCATCAGCTCGATCGCCTTCGCCCGGCCGACCAGGCGGGCCAGCCGCTGCGTCCCGCCGGTGCCGGGCAGGACGCCGAGCGTCGCCTCCGGCAGACCGATCCGGCCCCCGTCCCTGCGTGCGACGCGGAGATCGGCCGCCATCGCGACCTCCAGGCCTCCGCCGACGGCGTGCCCGTTGAGCGCCGCGATCACGAGCTTCGGCGTCTGCTCCAGGCGGCTCAGCGTCTCGTTGGCGTGCAGACAGAAGTAGTACTTGAACCGGGGCGAGACACGCGACAGCATCCGGATGTCGGCGCCGGCGCAGAAGAACTTTTCTCCAGCGCCGCGCAGCACGAGAACGTGCACCGCGTCGTCCATCCGCGCCTTGAGGATGGCGGCGTCGAGCTCGAGCATCATCTCGTAGGAATAGGTGTTGGCGGGGGGAGCGTGGAGCTCCAGGACGGCGATCCCATCCAGGGCTCGATAGGAGACGAGAGCGTCAGGCACGGCGGTCACGCTCCCCGGGGTGCGTTCAGGAGAGATCGACCCAGACCGATTTGGTCTGGGTGTATTCCATCAGGCCGTGATGCCCCAGCTCGCGGCCGAAGCCGCTCATCTTGTAGCCGCCGAACGGCATGGCGCTGTCGTAGAGGCCGTAGCTGTTGATCCAGACGGTGCCGGCGCGCAGGAGCCGCGCGGCTCGGTGGGCCTTCTTGATGTCCTTCGTCCAGAGTGCCGCGGCCAGACCGTACGGCGTATCGTTGGCCAGGCGCACCACCTCCTCGACGTCTTTGAAGCGCAGCACCGAGAGGACCGGTCCGAAGATCTCCTCGCGCGCGATGGTCATGTCGTTCCGCACCCCGTCGAAGATCGTCGGCCGGACGAAATAGCCCTTGCCGGGAGCGCGCTCGCCCCCCAGGACCAGCCGCGCCCCTTCACCCTTCCCCTTGTCCACGTAGGACAGAACGCGCGCCATCTGCGCCTCGCTCACCTGAGGTCCGAGCCGCGTCTTGGGATCGAGCGGGTCGCCCTGCTGCAGCTTGGCCGTGAACGCCGAGAGACGATCGAGGAACGCGTCGTGCAGCGGTTCCTCGACGAACAGTCGGGAGCCGGCCGTGCACACCTCTCCCTTGTTATAGAAGATGCCGTTCCCGGCGCCCCGCACGGCCGCGTCGAGATCGGCGTCGGCGAACACGATGTTCGGCGACTTGCCCCCCAGCTCGAGCGTGAGGCGTTTCAGCGTGGCGCTGGCCCGGCGCATGATCTCCTGGCCGACCGAGGTCGAGCCGGTGAAGGCGATCTTGTCGACCCCCGGGTGGTCCACCAGCGCCGCGCCCGCCGTCGGACCGAAGCCGGTGACCACGTTCAAAACACCCGGGGGCAGCCCGGCCTCCTCGGCGATCTGGGCCAGGCGCAGCGCGCTGAGGGGCGTCTGCTCCGCCGGCTTCAGGACGATCGTGTTCCCCGCGGCCAGGGCCGGCGCCACCTTCCAGGCGGCCAGCAGGATCGGGAAGTTCCAGGGGATGATCTGGCCGACCACCCCCAGCGGCTCGCGCAGGGTGTAGTTGAAAAAGGGCCCCCGGATCGGGATGGTCCCGCCCTCGATCTTGGACGCCCAGCCGGCGAAATAGCGGAAGCAGTCGGCGGCCATCGGAACGTCCACCCGGGACGATTCCGTGATGGTCTTGCCGGAGTCGAGCGTCTCGACCCCGGCGACCTCGGCGACGCGCGCCTCCAGGAGATCGCCGATCTTCCACAGGATGCGGCCCCGCTCGGCGCCGGACATCTTCGACCAGGGTCCCTCCTCGAAGGCCTTGCGCGCCGCCGCGACGGCGCGATCGACATCCTCGGCGCGCCCCTCGGCGACGCGCGTCAGGATCTCTTCGGTGGCGGGATTGATCGTCGGAAAGGCGCCGCCGGAGGCGGCATCCACCCATTGGCCGCCGATGTAAAGCCGGCCGGGCGCGATTTTCTGTTCGGCTGGCATGGCCGGCGATGTTAGTCGGAACCCTTTCGGGAGTCAACGACGGCCGGCTGCGGGGCGGCCCGCTGCGGCTGACGGTCGGGGTACGGAGCGGAGAGGGGAACCGCCGACGTGCGGGACATCATCCTGCCGGGTTCCGGCGAATGGATACCACCCGGCGCCTCGAAGGCCGGAGGAGGAAGCGGCACGGCCCGGTCGGCGGGTTCGGAAGCCGTCGCGGCGGATTCGATCGCGACCGGTGTCACGTCCGGCAGCGCACGCCCCGCAGCGGCGGCCCGCTCCGACTCGGGAGCGATTGCGGGCGCCTGGGCGTGCTTTCCACGCCGGACGCGCTGCACCTGCCGCTGCTTTGCCTGAAGTCGTCTCTGCGCCGCCGTGAAAATATCCCCCGGATGGGAGTAGCCGGCGGGGAACCAGAAGCCGCCCGAGTCGCGCTGACCGGAAGGAAGCGCCGTGAGAGGATCGGATGTCGCGCCTCGCGGCAGAATCACTTCGAGCAGGCCGAGGCCGCGATCGATCAGAGTCGGCAACCTCCGGCGCTTCTTCACGGGATCCATGACGCCCTCAGTCGACGATCGGTTCTCCGCTGACCCGAAACAAGGCGGGAACTCGAACGCCGCGATGCTAGCAAACCACAAATCGAAACTCAAGTCTCGTCCGATACCGTATAGCGAAACAGCATTAAAAACGTGACCCGCGCCATACGAGACTCAGATTTGGGCGAAAAGCGCGGAATCCGATGATGTGTCAGCAAACCGACGCGAAGGTTGCGCGCCAGGCGGCCGGACCATAGATTCTTAGGTCGGAAGGCCCGTCTCCGCTCCAGGCGCCGCGGTTTTGCCGGGGCCGAGGGAGGGTCACGATGGGGTTCCTGGCGGTCATCGAGCAGGGGGCGAGGGCCTACCCCGCGTTGCTGCCCATCGCCCTAGTCTTCATCGCGCTCATGCTCTGGGCCTGTGACCACAAGCGCTGGTTCTGGGCCACCACCACCGGGATCATCGGCTGCGCCGCGTGCGTCCTGTACATCGCTTCGCCCGCCGCCGCGACGGATCGGCCGATCGGTGGCGCGACGCAGCGCGGAGTCGGTCCGATCGTCGCCTCGACCGGCACCGGGCGCGAGGCCGGCGCATCGGGGAGCGCGAGAGACCAGCCGGGCGGCCCGCTCGCCGATCCCGGACGATTCTCCTCGACCGTTCGGATGCACCCCCGCTTTCCGAGAGATTTTCCCATTCCCCGCTCCTTCCGTCTCGAGAGTAATTCGGGAGGCACGAGGAGCGGGAACGTGACGGTCCGCTTCCGCTTCAGCGGCGAAGCGGCCAACGCCGTCTGCGACCTGCAGCAGCAGTGCAGGGCGAACGGCTGGAGCGTCGAGATCCTCGCCCCGCATCGCATGACCTTCCGCAAAGACGGGCGAATCGTCGACGCGTGGTTCAGCTACCCCGCCCGCTCGGTGGTCCTGGACATCCCCGACAACCGCTGAGCGGCGACGACACGGGCGGCCGTCCTCTCAATGCCGGGGATCGGCGCCTGCCTCCGCCTCTTTTATCTGCTCCAGGAAGGTGCGCAGGAGATCGACGTCCACCGGGTCCTTGAGCCGCGTATCCAGGGACATTCCCAGGACCCGGATCGTCTCCTCCCGATCGAACGGCAGCCGGTCGTACATCCTCCCCCCGGGGAAGTGGCAGGGAGAGCATTTCTCCTGAAGCATCGGTCGG
>DATFVU010000050.1:0-9330 GCA_035260145.1 Candidatus Polarisedimenticolia bacterium
GTTCCGGGAATCGGCCCGAAGACCGCGGAAAAGATCCTTGCGGCGGCTGAAGCAGGGCTCCAAGCGAGAGCTGAGCGCGAGGAGGCCGAGCGTCTCGAAGCCGAACGCCTCGCGGCCGAGGAGGCCGCCCGACAGGCTGAAGAGCAAGCGCGACAGGAAGAGGAAGCGGCGGCGGAGGAAGCCGCCCGACAGGCGGAGCTGCAGGAGGCCGCTTCTGCGGAGCAGGCCACGACCTCGGACGATGATGAGGGAAGCGGGGGTTCGAGCGACCAGGTCGATGCCGAACAGGAGTCGCCCCCTGAAGAGGCCGAGGAGGCCGCCGCCCCGGGGACCGGATCTCTCGAGAGCGGGCCGGGCGGACGCCGGGGGGGTGACTAGATGGCGAAGATCCGCGTCGGTCAGCTCGCCAAGGAGCTGAACCTCAAGGTCAGCGAGGTGCTTGCCCGCCTGCGGGAACTCGGCGCCGAGGTGAAGTCAAACCTCAGCACCGTCGAGGAGGAATTGGCGGGGCAGATGCGGGCAAGCCTGGGAGCGAGAGGCTCGACGCCGGCCGCCGTCCCGGAGGTCGGTGTGAAGAGCACGGCCAAGGCCGCGCCTCACAAGACGGTGACAAGCCACGGCGGGCAGAGCGCCGCCGTCCCTTCCCCCAAGGGGGCTCCCACTCTTCCCCGTGTGACGCCCCAGACCCAGGCTGCGAGGGGTGCTGTCGCGAAGCCACCTGCAGCAACCGCGAAGCCCACGCCGAGACCGGCGGTTCCCGGGACAGCCCAACGACCTTCGATCCCGGCCAGGACCTTTCCCGCGGCGAGCACCGCTCGGACCCCGGGATCGCCTGCCGCGAGTCCGACGACGCCGCATCCCGGGACGACGGTCCGTCCTGCTCCGGCCGGTGCGCCGAAGCCCGTCACACCCTCGATGCCGCCGAGACCCCCGATCCCGGGCGGCCCACCGAGGCCCGGTCTCGTGCGCGGTCCGAATCCTCCGCAGCACCGCGCGCCATCGCCGATCGCCACGACCAGCCGGCCGTCGGGCGCGCCGGCCGGCCCCACTGGATTGAAGTCGACACCCTCGCCGGTGCGGCCGCTCGGGGGGGCCAGCCAGCCTCAACGCCCGCTGCCGCCGAGGGGCGCCAGCGCACAACCTTCCGGCTCGCCTGCGAGCGCCAAGACGGGGTCGCCGCCGCGCCCGGGACCGACCGCTCCTCCCTTTCGTCCCGTGGGACGCGGGGAGACGGCCAAGCGCTCGGCGTCGCCTTCCACGCTCGCCACAGCACCCGCCGCGGCTCAGGCGTCGCGGCCTCAGGCCGTGCCGCCGCCAGCCGCGCGTCCGGCCGCGCAGCCGCCCCCGATACCGGAAGTGCTCCAGGAGATCACCATCACCGAGGGGGTGACGGTCAAAGAGCTGTCGGAAAAGATGGACCGCAAGGCCAAGGACATCATCACGAAGCTCCTCGGACGCGGCATCATGGCCACGATCAACCAGCCGCTTGATATCAACGTGGCCAGGGACGTGTGCAGAGAGCTCGGCTTCGACGCGAAAGTCATCACCTTCGAGGAGGAGGTTTCGCTCGAGCAGGGCAGGGAGGCGGCTCCCGGCGACCTGCGACCGCGTGATCCCGTCGTGACCATCATGGGGCACGTCGACCACGGCAAGACCTCGCTCCTGGACGCCATCCGGGAATCGAACATCGCGGCGGGGGAAGCGGGCGGCATCACGCAGCACATCGGCGCCTATCACATCCGCCGCAAGGCTCGCGGAGTCACCTTCATCGATACGCCCGGACACGAGGCGTTCACGCTGATGCGGGCGCGCGGTGCGAAGGTGACCGACATCGTCGTCCTGGTCGTCGCGGCCGACGACGGGGTCATGCCCCAGACGATCGAAGCCATGCACCATGCCCGGGCCGCCGGCGTGCCGATGGTGGTGGCGATCAACAAGATCGACAAGCCCGGAGCCAACCTGGACCGCGTCAAGAAGCAACTCTCCGATCAGGGCCTGTTGGTCGAGGACTGGGGTGGCGACGTCGTCGCCGTCGCTATCTCCGCCAAGCAACGGAAGGGCATCGACGATCTCCTGGAGATGATCCTGCTGGTCGCCGACATCCTCGACCTGAAGGCCGACCCGGCGTCCCTGGCCTCGGGCGTCGTGCTCGAGTCACGCCTGGACCGGTCGCGCGGTCCCGTGGCCACGGTCCTGGTGCAGCGGGGCACGCTCAAGATCGGCGATCCCTTCATCGCGGGGGCGATCCATGGCAAGGTGCGGGCCATGTTCGACGATCTCGGCCACCGCGCGCGCGAGGCCGGCCCCTCGATCCCGGTTGAGGTGCTGGGGCTCGAGGGTGTGCCCGAGGCCGGCAATCCCTTCCAGGTGCTCGAGGACGAGTGGAAGGTGAGGCAGATCGGGGCATTCCGGCAGCAGAAGCTGCGTCAGGAGGCGATGGCGAAATCCTCCCGCTTGACCCTTGATCACCTGTACCAGCAGATCAAGGAAGGGATGGTGAAGGAGTTGCCCCTGGTGGTCAAGGCCGACGTCCAGGGATCGGTCGAAGCCCTGTCCAAGAGCCTCACCGACCTCCCCTCCGAGAAAGTGAAGATCAAGATTATCCATTCGGGGTCGGGCGCCATCACCGAGACCGACGTTCACCTCGCCTCCGCCAGCAATGCCATCATCATCGGCTACAACGTGCGTCCCGAGCGCAGCGCCCAGGAACTCGCCGACAAGGAAAAGGTGGACCTCCGGCTGCATTCGGTCATTTACGACATCACCAACGAGATCAAGAACGCCATGCTGGGGCTGCTCGAGCCCGAGTCGAAGGAGGTCTACCAGGGACGGGCGGAGGTGCGTCAGGTTTTCAAGGTCCCCAAGGTCGGCACCATCGCCGGCTCCCACGTGTCCGACGGAAAGATCGCGCGCAGCGCCGAGGTGCGTCTGCTGCGCGACAACGTCGTGGTGTACACGGGAAAGGTGTCCTCGTTGAAACGCTTCAAAGACGATGCCAGTGAGGTCAAGGCCGGATACGAATGCGGCATCGGACTCGCCAACTTCAATGACGTGAAGGTCGGCGACGTCATCGAGGCGTTCAAGGTCGAGAAGATCGCCGTCAAGGACCTCTGAGAACCAACCGCATCCCGGGCCGAGAAACGTGAACGTCGCCCTGTGCGTCATCCAGATCCATCTGCCCGCCGTCGGCTCGCTCAAGGAGAAGAGGCAGGTGCTGCGCAGCCTGAAGGACAGTCTGCGCGGGCACTACAACGTTTCGGTCGCCGAAATCGACCATCAGGATCTCTGGCAAAGGATGACGCTCGGGATCGTCGGGATCGCGGCGGCGCGACTGCCCCTGGAGCAGACCTTCGCGTCGATTCAGGGGGAAGTCGAGCGCAAGGTCCCGGGTGAAATCCTGAGCTGCGAGGTCGAGTACCTCACTTGACGGGCCGGAGACTTCCATGGGGCAGGTCGCGGGAGCCGCAATGAGCACGCGCACGGACCGTGTGTCCGATCTGATCAAGGACGAGATCTCGCGCCTCCTCCTGCGCGAGGTGCGCGATCCGCGCATCGGGTTCGTCACCATCACCGGGGCCAGCGTGAGCGCCGATCTGAAGTCGGTCAGGGTCCACGTCAGCGTCCTCGCGCCTCCGGAGGCGCGGCTCGAGTCGCTGAAGGCACTGAACGCCGCCTCAGGATTCTTCCGGCGCTCTTTGTTCAAGAACCTGGGGCTGCGATTCGCGCCGGCCGTGTCGTTCCACCTCGACGAATCGCTCGACAGGGGGGATCGGATCGAGCGGGTGCTGCGCCAGATCCACGGCGAGGATCCCCCCTCGGACGGGTCCGACGAAGAGGAATAGCCCGATGCCGAAGAGCGTCGTCGACGGGGTGCTCCTGATCGACAAGCCCGAGGGTCCCACATCGCACGACGTCGTGGCGACGGCGCGCCGCGCCCTCGGCGAGAGGCGGATCGGGCACGCGGGCACGCTCGATCCGATGGCCACCGGCCTCCTGGTCCTTATGATCGGAAGGGCCACGCGCCTGGCGACGTTTCTCTCGGGCATGGACAAGACCTACCGCGGCAGCCTGCGCCTGGGAATCGCCACCGACACCTACGATCGGGACGGCACACCTCTGGGCCCGCCCCGTCCGGTCACCGTGGACGTCGCGGCGGTCGGCGCGGCCTTCGAGCGCTTCCAGGGCACGGTGAGCCAGGTGCCGCCGGTGTTCTCGGCCAAGAAGGTTCGCGGGACGCCGATGTACCGCCTGGCGAGGCGTCACAAGGCGGTCTCCCCCATCCCGACGATGGTGACGTTTCGCGAGCTCCGCCTCGTCGGACTGTCGGGCGCGGACGTGGCGTTCGAGTCGCAGGTATCCGCCGGAACCTATCTGAGGTCGTTCGCACATGACCTGGGAGCGATCCTGGGATGTGGAGCGCACCTGTACTCGCTTCGTCGGGTCGCCGCCGGACCGTTCCTGGTCGAAGGGGCCCTCACGCCGGACGAGCTCACCTCGTTGGGAGCCGCCGCTCTCTCCCGCGTGATGCCGCTCGAAGATATCCCGCTGGGTCTGCCGACCCTGATCCTGACGGCCGCGGGCACCCACGCCATCCGCCACGGTCGTCCGTGCGGGTTGAGCGAGGTGGCGGTTCCTCGTCCGCCCCTGCCTCCCGGACGCTGCAGGCTGAAGGGCCCGGAGGGCAGCCTGGTCGGTATCGGGGAGATCCAGCTCCAGTCGCCGTCGGAGGCCCGGCCCCTCATTCGTCCTCAGATCGTGTTCACGGCCTAGGCGGGCGTCCGGGAGGGGCGCCGACCTTTACAGGCGTGTGGACATGTGCTAAATTGCCGCCTTCATTGCCGTTTTGAGTCGCCCGAGGAAACGAACCGACGCATGTCGCTGAACAAAGATCTGAAGACGCAGATCATTTCTTCCTACCAGACGCACCCCTCGGACACGGGGTCTCCCGAGGTTCAGATCGCTATCCTGAGCCGCCGGATCGAAGATCTGACCGAGCACTTCAACGCGCACGCCAAGGATCATCACTCCCGCCGCGGCCTGCTCAAAATGGTCGGAACCCGCCGCCGCCTCCTGGACTATCTCAAGGACAGGAACGCCGAGCGCTACCGAGAGCTGATCAAGAAGCTCGGGATTCGCAAATAGGAAGGCACGGCGAACCCGGGCGAACCGAACCGCGGGCGGTGTCCACGCGAACGGATGGCAGAGGGCGAACCACACGATCGACTCCGGGGAATGTCAGAAGGGAATCCTGTCTTCATACCTACCCTCTTTCGACCCTTCAGTCTTCCCTTCCCCCGGTGCCGTTTCTGCCCCTCGATTCGCGTCAGTCGCCGCACGTCTTCGATCGTCAAGGGTGCCTTCCATGAATCGCCGCGCGCTGCAAAGCGCCCGACAGGACCCAGCGCCCCCGAGGCGCGGCGCGTCCGATTGAGGAGAAAGACCTGATGAACACACGCACCATTGAATTCGGAGGAAGAACCCTGACCATCGAGACGGGGCGAATCGCCCGGCAGGCCGACGGCGCCGTCACCGTGCGATACGGAGACACCGTCGTCCTGGTCACATCCACGGCGGAGCGCAAGGAGCGCCTCGGAGTGAGCTTCCTGCCGCTCACGGTCGATTACCGGGAGAACACCTACGCGGCCGGCAAGATCCCGGGTGGATTCTTCAAACGCGAGGGACGGCCGAACGAGAAGGAGACCCTCACCTCGCGCATGATCGATCGACCGATTCGGCCGCTGTTTCCCAAGGGATGGTCGTATGAGACGCAGGTGATCGCCCTGGTGCTCTCGGCCGATCTCGCGAACGACCCCGACGTGCTGGCGATCACCGGCGCCTCGGCCGCCCTGCACCTGAGCGACATCCCGTTCACCACCCCGGTCGCCGCCGTGCGCGTCGGCATGAACGACCAGGGCTATATCCTCAACCCGACCTACGAGCAGATGGAGACCAGCCGGCTCGATCTCGTCGTGGTCGGGAGCGCCGCCGACGTGGTCATGGTGGAAGCGGGAGCGAGCGAGGTCTCCGAGCGCGAGATGCTCGAGGCGATCTGGTTCGGCCAGCAGCACTGTCGCACGCTGGTCGGGCTGCAGGACGATCTGCGCCGTGAAGTCGGAAGGCCGAAGCGCGTTCCCAAGACCCGGGAGCTGGACCAGGAGCTGTATCGCCGGATGGAAGCCGCCTGCCGCGATCGCCTGTATCAGGCAATGAAGCTTCCGGTCAAGATCGAGTCCTATCGGACGGTCGCGGCGATCATGGACGAAGCGATCAAATCGATCCCGGAATCCGAGCCGCAGCGGCGCGAGGAGGCCGCCCTGATCCTGAACGACCTTCACAAGAAGATCAGCCGGCATGAGCTCCTGGTCGAGCGCCGCCGCTTCGACGGGCGCGCCTTCGACCAGGTGCGCAAGGTGACCTGCGAGGTCGGCGTGCTGCCGCGCACGCACGGCTCGGCCCTGTTCACGCGGGGCGAGACGCAGGCGCTCGTCACCAGCACGCTCGGCACCTCCGAGGATGCGCAACGGCTGGACTGGCTCGAGGGCGAGTCCGAGAAGCGCTTCATGCTGCACTACAACTTCCCGCCCTTTTCCGTGGGCGAGGTGAAGTTCCTGCGCGGGCCGGGGCGGCGTGAGATCGGCCACGGCGCTCTGGCGGAGCGGGCCCTCCTTCCACTCATGCCGGCCGAGGACGATTTCCCGTACACCATCCGGCTGGTCTCCGACATCCTCGAATCGAACGGCTCGTCGTCCATGGCGTCGATCTGCGGCGGGTCGCTGTCGCTGATGGACGCCGGCGTGCCGCTGCGCTCCGCCGTCGCGGGCGCTGCGATGGGGCTGGTCAAGGAGGGAGAGCCGTACGTCATCCTGACCGATATCGCCGGGGTCGAGGACCACTACGGTGATATGGATTTCAAGGTGGCGGGGACCCGCGACGGGATCACGGCCCTGCAGATGGACATCAAGATCAACGGCATCAGCAAGGCGATCATGGAGCAGGCCCTCAGCCAGGCGCGCCAGGCACGGATGCAGATCCTGGACGTCATGGACGCGACGCTCGCCAAGCATCGCGCGAACATCTCCTCGTTTGCGCCCCGCATCTTCACGATCCGGATCAACAAGGACAAGATCCGCGAAGTCATCGGCCCGGGCGGCAAGATGATCCGCTCGATCATCGAGAGGACCGGCTGCAAGATCGACGTCGAAGACGACGGCCGCATCCACATCGCCTCGGTGGACGAGGCCTCGGCCATGAAGGCGATCGACATCATCAAGGAGATCACGGCCGAGGCGGAACCGGGCAAGACATACCTCGGGAAGGTGACACGCATCGCGAATTTCGGTGCGTTCGTCGAGATTCTGCCGGGAATCGAAGGTCTGCTGCACATCTCCGAGCTCGCCGAGCACCGTGTCAAAGAGGTCCAGGACGAGATTCGCGAGGGGGAGGAGATCCTGGTCAAGGTGATCGAAGTGGACGGCGACCGGATCCGGCTGAGCCGCAAGGCCGTGCTGCGCGACAAGCGCATCGAGGCGGGCGAGGCGGTTCCCCAGGAGGTGGCGGCCGGTGAGCGAACGGGTCCATCCGGCCAGCGCCGGCCGTTCGGTGGCGGGGGTCCCGGCGGGCACGGGAGGAGGCATCACTCCCGGCATCGCTAGCCGGATCGGATCCCAATCGATCGATCGGGAGGCCGCTCGACGTCCGGGCGGGGGGGGGCATCGCCTATGGCGCAGAAGCTGGGCGAGTGGCTGCGCGGCAAGGGCCGGATCACCGAGGAGCAGCTACAGAAAGCGCTGCACGACAAGGCATTCTTCGGCGAGCGCCTGGGGAACAGCCTCATCAAGCTCGGCCTCCTCGATGAAGACACCCTCGGTGAGTACCTTGCCGAACAATCGCGCACGCGTTATGCGTCCGGCAAGCGCCTGGAGAACATCCCTCCCGAAGTCATCGCCGCCGTTCCGGCCAAGCTGGCGGCCAAATACTGCATCGTGCCGATCGCCATCGAGGGCCGCCGCCTCCACCTGGCGATGCGCGATCCGAAGGACCTCATTGCTCTGGACGAGATCGCCTTCCTGACCGGCCTCCCGATCGAGCCGTACGTCGCCACCGAATTCCGTTTGATCCGGGCGATAGAGGTCTATTACAAGATCAGCCTCGGCACCAGGACGATTCCGGTCGCGGCCGGGCCGCCCGACCCCACGCGTCCGAAGGCGGCCCCTCGTGCCGCGGCCCAGGCTCCGGCGCCCTCCGGTCCCGAGATCGGGCTCGATGGCCTTCCTCTGAACGCCGACCCGACAGATCTCGACCAGCCCTTCGTGAGCGCGCCCGGCAGCACCCCTCCGCCCATGGGAACCTCGGAGGCGCTGCCGACCTCTCTGGAGGCCTGGAGGGAACAGGGCGAGACCCCGGCCGCTCAACAAGAGATGCGTCAGGGAGGCGACGGCGTCGCCGCAACCGGTCGCCCGGCGGGAATAGCCCGGGGTGGGGCTCCATCGGCCGGCGATATCCGGCGGGCTCCGGCGGCACCTCGGCCCGGTGCCCCCGCGGCCGCAGCGCGCCCCGTGGCCGTGCAGCGCCCCGCCGCCGACGCCTCGCGAACCGCGATCACCATGGAATCCGTCTCGGCCCGCCTGCGCCAGGCGGAGACGCGCGACGATGTGTTCGATGCCGTCCTCGACTTCACCGTCGGTGAGTTCACCCGCGCCGCGCTCTTCGTCGTGCAGCAGGACCGCATCCTGGGCTGGAGCGGACGCGGAGCAGGCCTGCAGCCGGGACGGGTCCGCAACGTGATCGTGCCGCTGGACCGCCCGTCGTTGTTCGTCTTCTTCCGCACGGGAGGCGACTATTTCTACGGGCCGGTGCCCGACCTGCCCGCCAACGCCAAGTTCTATCTCGACCTCGGCTGCCCGCCGCCGGCCCGCGTCCTTCTCATACCCCTCACCATCACGGACAAGCCCGCGGTCATTCTTTACGCGGACAACGGAGCCGATGCGCCGACGGCGCCTGACGTCAAGCGCTACCGGCGGCTGCTGAAGAAAGCGGCCCTGGCGCTCGAGATCCTGATATTGCGCAACAAGATCATGATGGCCTAGACCTCCCCGTCGGGCCGTCGACGAGGACCGAGCGCATGAACGAGATCCTTCCGCGTCTCAGATGGGAGGAGGAACGCGCGCTCCTCGACCTCGCCAGGCGCGCCGTCGCGGCGCGTCTGGAATCGCGACCGCTGCCGCGGTCCGCGGATCCTCCGGCGCGCCTTCTGCTGCCCCAGGGCGCCTTCGTGAGCCTGCACCTCGGCGGCAAGCTCCGCGGCTGCGTCGGCATGATCCAGGCGGAGCG
>DATFVU010000051.1:0-10849 GCA_035260145.1 Candidatus Polarisedimenticolia bacterium
CGGTCGATGGCGCGACTGCGGCACAGCGTGACGAGCCAGGCGCCGACCGATCCGCGCCGCGCCTCGAATCCGCGCGCCTGGCGCCAGGCCTGCAGGAACACGTCCGCGAGCGCCTCCTCGGCCTCGGCGCGGTCCCGGAGGATCCGCAGCGCCAGGGAGAAGAGGACGCACCGGTAGCGATCGTAGAGTGTGGCGAGGGCCTCCTGGTCGCGGGCGACCATGCGCGCGATCAGGACCTCGTCGGCTGGTGTGGACTCCGGCATCGCGCGTTCCAGACTCAAAACGATCTACGTCCGTGGACCCGTCTCCGGATGGCTGCCCGTCCGCGAATGTTAGGCGAAAGCACCGGCTCTGTCAGCACCCATCCGGTCCGCGCGGCCGGAGCGTATTTGCGATCGAGTTCCGCCGATTCCCGGCGGCGACGACACGCAAGGAGGAACACCACCATGAAGAAGCTCATCCGAGCCAGGGCCCCGTGGGCGGGGCTTCTGATCGCTCTCGTCCTCGCGGGCGCGCCGGCGCACGCCGCGAGCCATCGCGAAGCGCCCCTGATGACTCTCGATCCGGCCGCCGACATCACCGACGTGTACGCCTTCGTGAGTTACGACGACGCGAATCTGTCGCGCCGGCCGGAGGATCGGAAGGCCACGCTGATCCTGAACGTGGTGCCGGGCCAGGAGCCCTCGTCGGGGCCCAACTACTTCTCGTTCGACGACAACGTCCTGTACCAGTTCAAGGTCGACAACGACCGCGACGGCCGGGACGATCTGCGCTACGAGGTGCGCTTCAAGACCGACGTCGTCAGCCCGGGACAGTTCATCGCCACTTTGGCGCTCCCGCCCGTCACGTCGCTCGACGGCGAGGGATCACAGGGGCTGTCCCGCAAACAGCACTACACCGTCACCGAGGTGCGCTCGTGCGGCGTGCGCTGCGAGCAACGCCGCCCCCTGTTCGAAGGGCAGATCCTGTCGGCCGTCCCCTCCAACATCGGCCCCCGCACCATGCCGAACTACGACGCCCTGGCCGCGAAGGGGGTCTACGTCGACGGCCCCACCGGCATCCGCGTCTTCGCCGGGCAGCGCGCCGAGACCTTCGCCATCGACCTGGGCGCCGTCTTCGACACTCTGAACCTGAGAGTCGAGACCGAGCCGCAGATCCCCGGCGTGCGCCCTCCCCTGCCGGTGCAGACCGCCGCGGAGGACGCCGACGACGCGAAGAATCCATTCGGCGCCAACAGCTTCAGCGGCTTCAACATCAACACGATCGCCATCGAGGTGCCGGTGGCCCGCCTGACCCGCGACGGTCGGCCTCCCGTCTCCTCCACCTCGACGATCGGCCTCTACTGCACCACGTCCCGACAGGTCGTCACGCTGCGCTCCGACACAAGCCGCCTGGATCGAACCCGCGCCTCGTCGTTTGCGGCCGCCCTTCTCAAGGGCCAGGGCGGATGGAAGCAGGTGTCGCGCATGGGGAATCCCCTGGTGAACGAGCTGATCACGCCGATCGGCAGCAAGGATCTGTGGAACGCCACGGAGGCCTCGGACGAGGCGCAGTTCCTGGCGAACTACCGGAATCTGGCGGTGGCGCAGGCCCTGCAGCTGGTGTCGGGAGTGCCGGTTCCGCCGAACCCGCGCGAAGACATCGTGCGGCTCCTGACCAAGTACGCCGGTCAGGATCCCGATCCGAACGTCGGCCCGTTCTCCGAGCTGCTGCGGCTCGACCTGACGGTGCCTCCGACCGCGCCCGCCATGATCCGGAGGCTCGGGCCGCTGGCGCACGACGCGAGCGGCAACTCGACTCCCGACCCGGCCGGATTCCCGAACGGCCGGCGCCCGAACGACGACGTCACCGACATCGTGGTGCGCGTCGCGGGTGGGCCCAACTACATCGCCAACTTCGTAGGCGACGGCGTGGGCATCCAGGAGAAGGGAGTCACCGCCGAGTTTCCGTTCCTGCCGACGCCGTACGACGGCCGGAACCGCCAGCACAAGGATCCGGGAGAGACGAAGAACTGAACCGAATCCGGGCACGGCGCCGCGGCCCCCGGGAGCCGCGGCGTCGGACCGGATCGTCCATCGACGGAGACTTCGATGCCCATATTGAAGAGGTTCCTCTCGAGTCTGGCGGCGGTCCTGGCGTGTGCTTCGGCACTCGCCGGCGTTTGCAGCGCGGACACCGCCGAAGGCAGGCCTGACGTCGGTTCGCCGCCCGCGATCCTCAGCCCCGCCGAGGTTCAGATCGGCACCGCCGAGCGACGCCGCGACCCGATTCAGCTGGCGATCGGCCTGACGCGCCGGGCGCGCGAGACCGGCGATCCCGCTTATTACGACCGGGCGCTCGAGGCGCTGGACGACGTTCTTCGCAGCGACAGCCACAATCCCGACGCGCTGCGCGTGTCGGCGTGGGTGCACATGGGGCGTCATGAGTTCGCTGCGGCGCGCCGGATCGCCCGGCGTCATCTCGCCGGCCATCCGGAGGACGCGGTCGCCTGGGGAATTCTGGGCGACGCCGACATGGAGCTCGGGCGCTACGAGGAGGCCGGGGCCGCCCTGCAGGCGATGAACGATCGACGGCCGGGGCCGGCCGCCTACAGCCGCGCCGCCTACCACTCGGAGCTGCGCGGCGATCTCCAGGGCGCACTCGAACTGATGGAGATGTCCCTCGCGGCCACGGGCCCCTTCGAAGTCGAGGACCGCGCCTGGCTGCTGGTGCAGATCGGCCACCTGCGCGATCTCCAGGGAGACATTGGCGCGGCCGAGGCGACCTATCGGAGCGCGCTCGGCTCCTTCCCCGGCTACCACTACGCGCTCGCCGCTCTGGCGGAGATTTGCCTGAGGACCGGACGCGACGCGGAAGCGGCCGAAGGCGCGCAGCGGGCGATCGACGCGGCGCCGCACGCCGAGCGCTACCTCCTCCTCGCCGACGCGCTCCAAGCACTCGGTCGCGAGCGGGACGCCGCGGCCGCCGAGGACCGCTTCGAGAGCCTGGCGCTCGAGAACACCGGCCGGGCCGACAACGAGAACCACGATCTGGTTCTGTTCTATCTGGAGAGGCGCCCCGATCCGGGTCGGGCGCTGGCCATCGCCCGGCGGGAGGCCGCGAGAAGACGGGACGTCCACACGCTCGACCGCCTGGCCTGGGCGCTCTTCAACAATGGCCGGCAGCGGGCGGCGGCGCGCTTGATGACCGCGATCCTCCAGACCGGAACTCGGGATCCTCTGATCGCGCAGCATGCGGCGGCGATCCGCGCGGCGAGGCTCCGCTCGAGCGGATGATCAGGGCGCGGCGAGCTCGCCGGCGGCCGGCCGATCCGTCGTCTTCGCGACGGCTGCCCGGCCGGCGGGCGCCTGGTCGTTTTTGCGCCCCCTCCGGGGGGCGACCACGGCGATCCCCTCCCAGAGCCGCAGCGTCAGGCCGCGCGTCGGCCGGACCGTCCAGACCCGCAGCGGCAGCATCATGTGGGAGAAGTCGGGCCGCCCGATGCCGCGCAGCCGCCACAGGATCGCCAGCGCAGGGATCAAACGGAGGATCGTCGAGAGCGCCATCGCCGCGAGGTAGCCGCGGCCCCCGCGGGCATTGACCAGGTTCACGACCGTCCCGCCGAGAAGCGATCCGCAGATCAGCAGGCCGCCGTCCACCGCGTTGAACCAGGCGACCTGGCGCTCCCGCCCCCGGGTGGTCTGCAGAATGGAGGAGGCCTGGGCCAGCTCGAAAGCGCCCCACGCCAGGCCCGAGTAGATCTGGGCGGCGAGGATCCAGAGGGGACTTCCCGACACGAGCCAGAGGGCGGGGACCGGCGCGACCAGCCAGCCGGTCGTGCGCAGGAGCGCGCCGGGGCCGACCCGGTCCGCGACGTGCCCCCACAGGCGAAGCGTGCCGATCTTGACGATCGCCGGCACGGCAATCAGCGTCCCGACGACCAGGTACGGCAGACGCAGATCTCTGAGCATGTAAGGCACGAAGAACGGGCTCGACACGTACGTCGCCAGATGCAGACTCCAGAGGTACGTCGACAGCCTCCGGAACTTGCCCGAGGCGCGCGCCGGCCGCAGGGGTGCGACATGGCGACCCTGCGGGAGATACGCCGGATCGGGCGCGCGCGCCAGAAGCGTCGCGCTCAGGGCGCGCGCCGTCGCCGCGCACGCGAACACCAGGGCGAAGCCGATCCCCTCGCGGCCGCGTCCGGTCAGGAACGACAGCAGGGCGCCGCCGCAGAGGACCGCCGCCAGAGCGCCCGCCGCCTGCATGGCGCCGCGCAGGCCGAAGAACCATCCGTGGCGCGCCCGCGGCACCGCGGCCGACACCCACGAGGTCCAGACCGGAACGACGAGCCCGCCGCAGCCCCACGCGAGGAAACCGAGCGCCACCAGGCAGGTCACCGGCCACGGTGCAGGGACCAGGGAGCAGAGCCCGAGCGCGGCGAATCCGATCGCCTGGGCCGACCAGGCCCCCACGATCAGCCGGCGCGCGCCTCCGGCCCGCGCCGTGAAACGCGGGGCCAGAATCTGGGCCGCCGACGTGGCGGCGGTCGGGATCGTCGCCACCAGGCCGAGCGCCAGACCGCCCGCCCCGAGAAACAGGGCGTACGCCCCCATGTAGGCCTCGCCCAGCCCCTGCGCCAGCGACTGAAAGCCGCCTTCGATCGCGAGCCTGTGCGCCCCCGGCATCTGGCTCTGATTCTGGCGGGCGCTATCCAAGGTTCTCTCCGATGACCGCCAATTTAGTGTCGGGACGGGACCGCCGCAACGCGCGCGCCCGTCGTTTTTCCCGTAGAATCTGTGCCTCACGCCCGCGGGTCCGGGCGGACCATCCCAAGAGGAGGGAGTCCCGCATGCGCGTCTGGGTTGCGCTCGCGATGTTGGTGACGATTCTCGGCTGCCGGACCGCTTCCATCACACCGCCCGCGACGGCGCCCGTTCCCTCCGTGGACGGCAGCGTCGCGTCGCGAGACGGCGTTGCGATCCACTACCATGTCGAGGGGTCGGGAACGCCCGCCATCGTCTTCCTGCACGGCTGGGCGTGCGACGGCTCCGTGTGGAACGGCCAGGTGAGGGAGTTCGCAGAGCGCTACACGGTCGTGACGATCGACCTCGCGGGACACGGGCGATCGGGACGCAACCGCAGCGCCTGGACCGTGCCGGCGTTCGCGTGGGACGTCCGGGCGGTGATCGAAAAACTGCGATTGAAGCGCGTCGTGCTGGTGGGACACTCGATGAGCGGCTACGTCATTCTGGAAGCCGCCCGGATGATCCCCGACCGTATCGCCGCCCTCGTCCCGGTGGACACGCTGCAGGACGCCGAGTGGAAGCCGGGCGCAAACTTCAACAAGTGGATGCAGACGATGCAGAAGGACTTCGTCCCCTCGACGCGCGAGTTCGTGAAAGGGATGTTTCCGGACAACGCCGACCCCGCCCTGGTCGAGAGGATGGCGACGCAGATGTCGATGATGCCGCCCGCGATCGGGATGCCCGTTCTGCGCGCCATCTTCTCCTATGACAAGACCGCGGCCCTGTCCAGGGTGAAGCAGCCGATCCGGGCGATCAACTCCGACGGGATGCCGACGCGCCTGGAGGTGAACCAGAAATACGCCCCGCAGTTCGAGGTGGTCTACGTGCGCGGCACGGGGCACTTTCCGATGCTCGAGAAGCCGGCGAAGTTCAACCGCCTGCTCGGCCGGGCGATCGAGGATCTGGCGCCCGCGACGCCCCGGGAGGCGGGGGCGTGAGAATTCTCGTCAGCGGGTCGACGGGGCTCGTCGGATCGGCCCTGGTGCCGCGCCTCGCGGCGGGCGGCCACACGGTGGTCCGACTGGTGCGCGCGAAGGCGATCCCCGGTGAGAACGGGATCGCCTGGAACCCGGCGACCGGAATCCTGGAGGCCCCGGCCCTCGAGGGGTTCGACGCCGTGATCCATCTGGCCGGCGAGAGCATCGCCAGCGGTCGCTGGACGCACGCGAAGAAGGCGCGCATCCGCGACAGCCGGGTCGTCGGCACGGCGCTTCTCGCCGACAGGATCGCCGGCCTGTCGCGGCCCCCCGGCGTCCTGCTGTGCGCCTCGGCGATCGGCTTCTACGGTCATCGCGGAGACGAAACGCTCAGGGAGGACAGCGCCCCGGGCAAGGACTTCCTCGGCCGCGTCTGCCGGGATTGGGAGGCGGCCGCGGAGCCCGCGGCGCGCAAGGGCGTCCGCGTCGTGCGTCTCCGCTTCGGCGTCATCCTTTCGCCTTTGGGTGGTGCTCTGGCGAAGATGCTCACGCCGTTCCGGCTCGGGCTCGGCGGCCCCATCGGCGATGGCCGGCAGTACATGTCCTGGATCGCCATCGACGACGCGGTGGACTCCCTGCTGCACGCTCTCACGGCGAAGCTGTCGCCCGGGCCGGTCAACATCGTGAGCCCGAACCCCGCGACCAACGCCGAGTTCACGCAGACGCTCGGGCGCGTCCTGGGCCGGCCGGCCTTCATGCCGATGCCCGCCTTCGCGGCGCGTCTCGCCTTCGGCGAGATGGCCGACGCGCTTTTGCTCTCGAGCCAGCGCGTCGCGCCGGATCGTCTCGTCGCCTCCGGTTACGCGTTCCGTTATCCCGCGCTCGAGCCGGCGCTGCGGCACCTCCTCGGCCGGCATTAGGGACAAGGCCCCACCCGCATGAAGCACCCGTGGAAGGGGCTGGGGAATCTGCCGCGCGGCGTCTGGATCCTGTTCGTCACGACGCTGATCAACCGCCTGGGCACGATGGCGCTGCCGTTCCTGGTCCTCTATCTGACACGCAGCCGGGGATTCACCGCGGGCGAGGCCGGGTTCGTCGTCTCGATTTACGGATTCACCGCCATCCTGGCCGGGCCGACCGCCGGCCGGTTGTGCGATCGCATCGGCACGCTGCGCGTCCTGCAGGCCTCCCTTTTCCTGTCCGGGCTCGCCGTCATGGCCTATCCCCTGGGGCGCGGCCGCGGCTCGATCTTCGCGTTGACGATCGCCTGGGCCTTCACCAACGAGGCATTCCGGCCGGCGAACCTGTCGATGTACTCGGAGGTGGCGGGGCCGTCGCAGCGCCGGGCCGCCTTCGCCGTCGCACGCCTGGCGGTCAATCTGGGGATGAGTGTCGGCCCGGCGGCGGGCGGCTTCCTGGCCATGGTGTCGTTCCCGGCGTTGTTCATCGTGAACGGGGCGACTTCGATCGTCGCCGGCGCGGCGCTGACGCTATGGTCCCGGGAATTGCGCGAGGCGGGCGAGCGCTTTCGCCCCTCTCCGGACGAGCGCGCGCGCACGGACGCGGCCCCCTGGAGCGCTTATGCCGATCGACGCATGCTCTACTTTCTGGCCGCTCTTCTTCCGGTCATGCTGGTGTTCTTCCAGCATGAGGCCGCCATGTCGCTGTTCCTGGTGCGCGACCTCGGTCTGCCCGAGTCGTCCTTCGGCCTCCTGTTCACGATCAACACCCTCCTGATCATCTTTCTTGAGGTCCCTCTCAATCTGAGGATGTCCGACTGGCCGCACGGCCGGGCCCTGGCCCTCGGCGCCTTCCTGGTCGGCGCCGGATTCGGAGCGATGGCGCTGGCATCCGGCTTCTGGAGCGCGGTGATGACGGTCGTGATCTGGACGTTCGGAGAGATGATCCTTCTACCGACCAGCTCGGCCTACGCGGCGGAGATCGCTCCCCCCGACCTGCGCGGCTCGTACATGGGGCTCTACACGACGTCGTTCAGCGTGGCGTTCGCGATCGGCCCCTGGCTCGGCACCGCGACGCTCGATCGCCGCGGCCCGATCGTTCTCTGGGGCGCCGCGTTCCTGTTCGGCTGCGTCTCGGCGGCCATGATGGCGCGCATCCGCTTCGGAACGTCGCACGCCGCCGACGAACCGCCGGCTCCCGTCCTTCCGCCGTCGGGCGAGGCGCTTTAGGCGAGCGCTTTGGCCGCCGGGGCCGGCGAGTTCAAGTCATTAGAAACGCTTCCCTTCCACGCCCGGAGCCGACTCACCCCTCGAGTCTCTACAGCGTTTCTCGAAAGAGAGTACACGGGAACCCGAAAGGCTTTTACCTAGGGCGTATTGCGTATAACAACCCATACACTCGTCGGCTTCATCCGCGTAGATTCCTTGCCGCACCTGCCAGAGCGTCTTCGCCGCAAGGCATAACGGTCAGCATCCGGATGGGAGGACACCATTCAGTCCTCGATGTCGCTCCGACGATCTCACCTCAGTGATCCCGCGGACAACCGCGATTCGAAGCCAGCCGTTCTCGAGAGTCCCGCCACCTCCCTTCGCCCCACTGCAAGAGGGAAATTCCTCTTTGTCAACGGTGCGAAGTTCTTTGTGCGGGGCGTGACTTACGGCACGTTCCGTCCGGACGCGGAGGGGCACGAGTTTCCCGGCCGCGAGGTCGTCGAGCGCGATTTCGCCATGATGGCGGACGTCGGGATCAACGCGGTGCGCACGTACACCCCGGCGCCCCGCTGGCTCCTCGACGCGGCCCTCGGTCACGGACTCCGCGTGATGGTCGGACTGCCGTCCGAGCGCTCGGCCGCTTTCTTCGATTACCGAAAGTGCGCGAAATCGATCGAGGCGATGGTGCGCGCCGAGGTGCGCGCCCGCGCCGGGCATCCGGCCGTCCTTTGCTACACGATCGGCAATGAAATCCCCGCCTCCGTGATCCGCTGGCACGGGCGCAGGAAGGCCGAACTGTTCATCGAGCGCCTGTTCGCGGCCGCCAAGGAAGAAGACCCGCAAGGGCTGGTCACCTACGTGAATTATCCGTCGACCGAATACCTGCAGCTTCCCTTTCTGGATCTGCTCGCCTTCAACGTTTATCTCGAGTCACGTCAACGCTTCGAGGCCTACGTCGCCCGGCTGCTGAACATAAGCGACGGCCGCCCGTTGCTGATGGCCGAGATCGGGCTCGACAGCCTGCGTCATGGAGAGAACGCGCAGGCCGAGACGATCGGCTGGCAGATCCGGTCCATCTTCAGGGCCGGGTGCGCCGGAGCCTTCGTGTATTCCTGGACCGACGAATGGCATCGGGGCGGCGGGGAGGTCCATGACTGGAAATTCGGCGCCACGGATCGGGAGCGTCGCCCGAAGCGCGCGCTGGCGGCGGTGCGCCAGGCCTACCTCCAGGCGCCGTTCCCCCCCGGCACCGCCTGGCCGCGGATCTCGGTGGTCGTCTGCTCCTACAACGGCTCCCGCACCATCCGGGAGTGCTGTCAGGGGCTGGCCGGGCTCACCTACCCGGACTACGAGGTCATCGTCGTGGATGACGGCTCGACCGACGGGACCGGAGACATCCCTGCCGAATACGGCTTCCGAGTCATCCGCACCACCAACCACGGTCTGAGCAGCGCGCGCAACACAGGGCTTGGCGCGGCCACCGGGGACATCGTCGCCTATATCGACGACGACGCCTATCCCGACCCGCACTGGCTGCATTATCTCGCGCTGACCTTCCTCGAGCCCTCGAGCACGCGCCACGCCGGCGTGGGCGGCCCCAATCTGTCTCCGCCCGGCGACGGCCTGGTGGCCGATTCTGTCGCGAGAGCGCCGGGAGGGCCGAGCCACGTGCTGCTCTCCGACTCGACGGCCGAGCACATCCCGGGATGCAACATGGCGTTCCGCAGGAGCCGCCTGCTCGCCATCGGCGGTTTCGATCCTCAGTTCAGGACCGCGGGGGACGATGTCGACGTCTGCTGGCGCCTGCAGGCGAAGGGCTTCACGCTTGGCTTCAGCCCCTCGGCCGTGGTCTGGCACCACCGGCGGAATTCGATCCGCGCCTATCTCCGGCAGCAACGCGGATACGGGCGGGCGGAAGCGATGCTCGAGCACAAATGGCCCGAGAAATACAACGCCGCGGGTCACCTGACCTGGAACGGACGAATCTACGGCAGCTCCCTGCCGATGCCCGGAAGGCGTATCGGGCGAATTTATCACGGCGTCTGGGGCCTGGCGCCGTTCCAGACGCTCTACCACCCCCAGCCGACCCTCGTCGGCTCGCTTCCCCTGATGTCGGACTGGTATCTGGTCATCGCCGGGCTGACGCTGGTCGCGGCGCTGGGTTGGTTGTGGCCGCCCTTGTACTTCTTCGGCTTGTTGGCGGGCCTGAGCGTCGTCGCTTCGATTGTGCAGGCGGCGCGGTGTTCCGCGAGGGTCACGCTGTCCGACCGATCAAGGTCCCGCGCCGGCCGCTTCAGGGCCCACCTCCTGACGACCTGTCTGATCCTCCTGCAGCCGCTGGCGCGCCTGGCCGGCCGCTTGCCGCATGGTCTCACCCTCTGGCGCCGCCGATGCAAATCCGGGTTCCTGGTGCCGAAGATCTGGACCGCGGACATCTGGAGCCGTCGCCCCATGGAGGGGGCGGACTGGCTCCTCAAAATCGAGGAGGCGGTCCGCTCGCAGGCCGCGGTGCCGAGACGCGGGTGCGACTTCGATCGATGGGATCTCGAGGTCGGCGGCGGGATCTTCGGCGCCGCCCGGCTGTCGATGGCCGCGGAACCCCACGGGGACGGCCGGCAGCTTCTCCGCTTCAAGTGCTGGCCGCATTGCTCGCGTCTGCCGCTGTTCCTGGTCCTGCCCTTCCTCGTGCTTTCGGTCCTGGCGGCGAGCGACGGCAGCGCTCCCTTCACCTGGCTCATTCTGAGTGCGATAGCACTTCTCCCGGCGTTGCGCACCATCCTGGAGTGCTCGTCTTCGAGCTCGGCCTTCCTCTCCGCGCTCAGCCGGATACAGCATGAGGAGGATTGCGATGAGAACGATTGATTCAACCTCGGCCGCCGGCGCCGCGGGCGCGCTTGCATCCGACACGATGCCATTGCCCAGGATCCCGGATCCACGCATGCTCAGGGCCTGGCCGCAAGTCCGAACCACGAGG
>DATFVU010000052.1:0-7332 GCA_035260145.1 Candidatus Polarisedimenticolia bacterium
CGCCTCCCGTGTCGATGCTCTTCCTGACTTTCGCGCCCATCTTGAGATGGACGGTGGCGACGCCGGGAACGCGCGCCAGGGCGTCTTTGACCTCCTTTTCGATCTGCGTTTTCAACGGGCACCCGGGGGTCGTCAGGTTCACCGTGAGCGACACGCTGTCCGCTTCGACGTTCAGGTCCTCGATCATTCCCAGCGAGACGATGTCGACGTGCAGCTCGGGATCCCGTACCGTCTTGAGGGCCTCGAGGACCTTCGCCTGTTCGATCGGAGTCGCGCCCATGCTCAATCCTCGCGCTCCTCGCCGGGGGAGGAGCCGCCGCGCGGCGGCGAAAGCGGCGCCGCCGCGGCCGTGGCTTCGCTTCGGGCCCAGGGCCGGGACAGGCCCGCCAGGTCGCGGGGCACATCCCCCACGCCCAGCACGAGGACCCGGAATTTGTCGCCCATCCGGCCGGGGAGGACCAGCTCCTTGAGCGCCTCCCGATCCCGGATCGCCTCGACGAGATCCCCCTCGTCCCGGCCCGCACCTCCGTCCGCCGGCGCCGGATCCGGCAGGAAGTCCAGCGCTCCGAGGGCCAGGAGAAAGCGGGCCTGCGTCGTCAGTCCGAGACAGCGCGCGCCCCGGGACTCCGCCGCGCGCCGCAGCGCCGTGAAGTCGACGTGGGCCGTCAGGTCCTGCTCCCCCGGGCGTTCGAGGAACGCCTCGTTGGTCCGATGCAGGTGGTACGCCAGAAGCGTGCCGCGCCGGCGCTCCCGCGCATACAGGTCTTCGGCCTCGTGTCCGTAGTCGACGAGGATCAGGTGCCCGCGCTTCAAAAGCCCGACGACCCACGAGATCCAGCAGGGAGCGGCCAGGTTGATGTCGACCTCCTGCCCGGGCTCGAGACCGATCGCCGACTCCAGAAGGAAGCGCTCGAGGACCGGTGTCGAGAGCGGCAGCGATTGTTCCGCGAACCGCCCGTCCCGTACCGTCACATGGATCTCCCGCGGCCCCTCGGACGTGCCGACGACGCGATGGACCGGGAAGGCGTCCACGACCTCGTTCGCGAACAGGCAGCCGACGAACGGAGCGCGCGCGTCGAGCCCCGCGTCGTCGGTCCAGGTCGTCGGGATCGAGGCGCGCCCCTTCAGGAGCGCGCGCTGGCGCTCCTGGAGCGCCGGGCTCGGCTCGACCAGGACGTACCTCAAGGCCGCGGCGAACGCCGCGTTCCGTTTGGCTTCCCGCAGGAAATCGGCGGCGAACTGTCCCTCGCCGGGGCCGAACTCGACGAAGTGATAGGGGTCCGGGCGCCCCCCGCGGCGCCACATCTCCTCGACCTGCCGCGCCAGGAGGGCGCCGAAGGCCCGGTGCACGCCGCTGCTCGTCAGGTAATCGCGGCCTCCCCCTCCCCCGACACCGCGCGTGTAGTAGCCCAGAGTCGGGTGATACAGGCACAACTCCATGAAGCGGGCGAACGGCATCGGTCCGCGCCCGGAGATCTCCGAGGCGATTTCCGACTTCAAGCGGTCGCTCGCGTCGGGAGTGGGCATGGTCTAGGAGCCCGACGGGGCCGGGGCATGGCCGGCTCGCGCGGTCCCCGGGTTTCCGCGTCCCTGTTTCGCCCGTTCCTGGACCAGCCGCTGCACCTGGAGAATGCCTTCGATCAGCGCCTCGGGCCGGGGCGGACACCCGGGTATGTACACATCCACGGGAATGATCTCGTCGACACCCTGCGCCACCGGGTAGGACCGGAACATCCCCCCTGTAGAGGCGCAGGCGCCCATCGAAATCACCCACTTCGGCTCCGGCATCTGATCGAAGATGCGCTTCACCGCGGGGGCCATCTTCTTGGTGACGGTGCCGGCCACGATCATCAGGTCGGCCTGGCGCGGCGAGAAACGCAGCGCCTCCGCGCCGAATCGCGCCACGTCGTAACGCGGCGCGACCATCGCCATCAGCTCGATGGCGCAGCAGGCCAGCCCCATCGGCATCGGCCACAGCGAGTTCTTCCGGCCCCAGGCCACGTAGTCCGCCAGGCGCGTCGTCATCACCCATTGATCGAGGGCGCCCTCCTCCTCGGCCTTCGCGAGGGCCCGGCTGGCGAGAGTCTCCGTCATCGCAAAACACTCCCTTCCGACCCCGAGACCCCGGGCGCCGGCGCCCCGGGACGGGTCAGACGCGACCACTTCTTGATCGGGTCCGTGTGCGTGCCGCCCATCTTCAAGAGTCGATCCCGGTCGTAAATCATCTGTTCGCGGCTCACGCCGACCGTGCTGTACTCCCGGGTGAGGAAGATCGCCTGCTCCGGGCAGACCTCCTCGCAGTATCCGCACATGATGCAGCGCAGCATGTTGATGTCGAAAACGCGCGGCCCTTTCTCGACGCCCGTCGCGATCTCCTGCGCCTCGATGTGAATCGCCTTCGGCGGACAGACGTACTCGCACAGGAAGCAGGCCACGCACTTCATCCGGCCGTCGTCGTCCCTCACCAGCGCCGGCAGCCCGCGGTAGTTCTCGGGCAGCTTCCAGGTCTCCTCGGGATAGCGCATGGTCACCTTGCGGCGAAACATGTGCCTCAAGGTGATCCACATCCCCTTCAGGATCGACGGCAGATAGGTCCGCTGCAGGAGCCCCGGCTGGCCGGGGCGCTTCACCGGCTGGCCGACGAGCGGCATGGCACTCCCTCTTCGAGCCTCGCCCCGTCCCCGGCCTCACGGTGGCGCCGCAGCGCCTCCCGCACCGCCTGCTCCGCCAGCACGGAGCATTGGATCTTGGGCTGCGGCAGACCATCGAGGGCCCGCACGACGTCCTGGTTGGTGAGCCGGGCCGCCTCCTCCAGAGTTCGGCCCTCGAGGAGCGTCGTGGTCATGCTGCCCGCGGCGATGGCCGCGGTGCAGCCGAAAGCCTTGAAGCGCGCCTCCGCGACGATGTCGCCCTCGATCCTCAGGCTGATTCTGAGCACGTCACCGGTCGCGGGATCGCCCGCCTGCGCGACGGCGGCCGTGCCCGGGATCTCGCCGACGTTGCGCGGATTCCTGTAGTGGTCCAGGACTGTGTCGCTGTAACCGAGAGCTCCGTCCATCAGGACACCCTCACCCCGACGCTCACTCCGGAAGGCCGGTTGCGGAAGCCGGACCGAATCAATCCGACATCATCCTAGGGGGTGCGTTCCTCTCTGTCAAGGAGAGGTCCCGCGAGCCGCGCCGGCCGCCGTCTCCAGAGCGATTCTCGCCGTCGCGCGGACCTCTTCGTCGAACGCCGTGCGCGCCGCGCGCTCGAGGGCGGCCCGCGACCGATCGTCGTGCAGCAGCGCCAGCGCGCGGATCGCGTTGAGGACGGGAGAGAGATCGTCCGACGGAGCCGTTCGCTCCGGCCGCGCGCTCTCTGTCATGGATCGCTCCAGGATCTCGATCAGGACATCAACGCCCGAAGGATCGTCGAGGCGCGCCAGGGCGATCGCCGCGTTCCAGCGCACGTCCGTGTCCCGATCCGCGAGGGCCTCGCGGAGAACGGACGCTCCCGCCCGATCGCCGAGCTGGCCGAGGGCGAACACCGCCATCTTGCGCACGCCGCCATCGCTGTCGCTCCCGGCGGCCCGCCTCAGGCCCGGAAGGGCCGTCGGATCGCCGATCTGGGTCAACCCCCAGGCGGAGAAGAGCCGGATCTCTTCGTCGGCGTCGTCGAGTCCGGAAGCGAGCGCCGCTCCCGCGCGCGCGTCGCCCGTGCGCCCCAGCGCCAGCGCCAGGTACCGGGCCAGCTTCACGTCGCCCGAGCGACGCGCCTCACCGAAGGCCGCCGCCAAATCCTGGACGAGCGGCGAGCCGGACGCGCCCGAGCCTTCGCGCAGCAGGAGCGACAGGTCGTAGCCCGACTGCCAGCGCTTCGGGTCGCCGACCCAGGGCAGGAGAAATCCGCCTTGGGACCTCAGATCGTCGAGTGTGGTGCGGGGATCGGGGTGGCGGGCGCGCAGGACTTGAAGGCCGAAGAAGACGGTGACCAGCACGGCGACCAGCGCCAGAGGCACGAGAAAGAACTGCAGGACGACTCTCCAGTCGCTCTTCTCGACCTCCTCCGGGGCCGGCGGGGGCGCCATGGGCTCCTCCTTCGTGATGGCCCTCATCGTTTCGTCAGGCCGTGCGGACGCCACGATCCACCGCCTCCTGGTCGTGAATGTCGAAGGCCGCGTGCCGCGGGTTCTTTGCGAAGCCGCGGTGCACCGCCCCGCAGCCGTAGCACAGGGTCGCCTCGCCCAGCGCGTAATACAGACCGAGGTCGAGGAGCGTGGCCGCCAGGAGGCTCAGACCCCAGGTCGGGACGCTCAGGACCGCGGCCACGACGAACACCCACAGCCCGGCCTTCTTATTGAAGTCCTTCTGCACGTACAGTCGGTCCATGCCGCAGCGCAGGCAGCGCGAAAGGATCGTCGGTGCGCCAGGCTCCCCGAAGGGAGGCGCCGCGAACGCCCGCCCGCATCCGGGACAGGCCGCCGTTCGCTCCCCGGGCCCGACCGCCTGCACGACCTCCCGGCCGCAGCGATCGCAGAGGAAGGCCACGCTCGCGACCGAAGTCCGTCGCCACCCGATCACATCGGCCCCGCGCCGGCCACGGCCAGATAGCGGGCTAGAAACTCGCCGTAGACCACGAAGATCACCGCGAGGTAGAGAAGTCCGGTCGCCGACTGGGTGGAGCGGATGCGCGCCGTCTCGTGAACCATGTACGCGAACGCCGCCGGGCCGAGAAAACCGAAGAACACGCGCTGCCAGAAGAACACGCCGCTCTCCACGGCCGTCTCCCGCAGGAAGCGGCCGAGCCCCCGCGGCGAAAGCGCTCCGGCCGCCAGAAGCCCGCCCACGAAGAACGCCGCCCTGGCGGCGAGCGTCGCTGCGAAGAGGCGCGCGAAGAACAGCAGATGCGACACGTCGAGACGCGTCCTCACCAGGTACCAGTGACCGAGGAGCATGCCGACCGTCACCGATCCGAGGAGGGCGGCGGCGCACAGGGCCGCGAGGCTGAACATCCACTTCGGCCCGCGCTCCCCTGCCGTGATCCATCCGTCCTGCGCCGTGGCCATGAGGGCCGCGATCGCCGCCGCGAGCAGGAGACCGGTCCAGGAGCGCCCGGCGCGCAGCAGCAGGAGCGCCGAGAGGTAGCCGATCAGAAGCGCCATGGCGAGGGCCGCGAGAACCCAGGCCGCCTGTACATCGGAGGACGATGTCAGCCGGAGCGGCGCCGCCAGGCACAGGAGGAGAAAGGCCAGTCCGGCGTTGAGAGCGAAGAAGAATCGTCCCAGCTCCCGGAAGGGAGCAAAAATCAGCGCGGCCAGAATGCCCGCGGCGGCGCTGGTGAAGAAGCCGATCGCGATCCCCGCAGACACCCTTCCCTCCGGAGCTTCGAAGCATAACACAGCGCCGCGAGGGGACGCGAAGGGCGGGACGCGAGGGCGGCCGGCCTCGCCGGAGATCGACTCTAGCCGCCGATCTGCCACATCTTGCGCGGCAGGCGATCGCGGTAGAACTGGTTCAGCTCGAGACAGCCACCCGGCCCCTTGGCGGCGACGGCGGCGCGGAGCGCATGGGCGATCTCCCGATCGCCGGCGCCGGCGCGCAGCAGCGCGGCCACGTCGGTCTCGGCGCGCGCGAACAGGCAATTGCGGATCTTCCCGTCGGCGGTCAGCCGGATGCGATCGCAATCACCGCAGAACGGCTCGGTGACCGCGTTGATGAAGCCGATGTCGCCGACGCCGTCCTCCAGTCGAAAGACGTTGGCCGGCGCCGACGGCCGATCGCGCCCGGCGGGACGAAGCGGGTGCGACGCTTCGATGCGCCGCTTCACCTCCGCGCCCGGCACCAGCCGGTCCATCTCGAACGGCTCCCCGCCTCCCAATGGCATCAGCTCGATGAAGCGGACCTGGTAGGGATGGCGCAGCGCCAGGTCGACGAAGCGCTCCACCTGGTCGTCGTTCACGCCCCTCACCAGGACCACGTTGATCTTGACCGGAACGGCCCCGAGCCGCTCCAGCTCGCGCAGCCCCGCCAGAACGCGGGACACTCCGGGCCGCCGGCTGATCTCGGCGAAGCCGGCCGGATCGAGCGAATCGAGGTGCACGTTGAAACGACGCACGCCGGACCTCAGGAGGGGGCCGGCCATCTCCTCGAGCAGCAGGCCGTTGGTGGTCAGCGCCAGGTCCTCGATGCCGTCGACGCGCGACAGCAGGCCCGCCAGCGTCGGCAGGTCCCGGCGCAGGAGCGGCTCTCCCCCCGTGAGCCGGATCTCCGTCACACCCAGGGTGGCCAGGATCCCGACCACGCGCTCGATCTCCTCGAAGCTCAGGATCTGATCCTTCGGAAACCAGGGGATGGCGCCATCGGGCATGCAGTACAGGCAGCGCAGGTTGCAACGGTCGGTCACGGAGATGCGCAGGCTGCGCACCGTGCGGCCGAATCGATCGACAAGAGAGTCGCGACCCTCTTGCGCGGCCCGGGACGGCGTCATGAGCTCATTATAGTCCGACGGGACGGGCCCCGACGGCCCGGCGCATGCGGGCGGGACCGGTCTTTCAGGTGGAAGGGTCGCCCTGGTCCGGCCCGACCGTGGCGTCCGGCTCGTCGGCCGGCTCGGCCGGCGGGGCGCTCTTCTTCAATAGCAGGCGCTCGATCACCCGGCCGTGGAGCAGGTGCTCGCGGACGATCTCCGCCACGTCCTGCGGCTTGACGCCGCTGTAGACGACGCCGTCCGGATAGATGATCACGTTCGGTCCATAGCTGCACAGGCCGAAGCAGATGCACGGCGTGTCCTTGACCGATGCCGGCAGGGCCTGACGGACGAACTGCCTGCGAAATTCCTGGCGGATGCGCTCGGAGTGACGCTCCCCTCCGCAGCGCGGACCGGTGCAGATCAGAATGTGCTGCTTGAAGGGCAGGTTCACCCGGCGCTACTCGATTTCGAGGATCGCCTGCAGCTGCAGGCAGGCGTTGGCGGGCAGCTCGGACACCCCCACGCCGAGCCGCGCGTGCCTGCCGCGATCGCCGTACACCTTCACGAACACCTCGGAGGCGCCCTCGAGCACCTCGAAGGCGTCGACGAATCCCGGCGCCACCGCGACGTAGCCCACGATCTCGACGATCCTCTTCACCCGATCGAGATCCTCCACGGCCTGCTTGGCGGTCGCGAGCACGCTGAGCGCGGCGAGACGCGCCGCCTCTTTTCCCTCGTCGACGGTCACCTCGCGACCGATCTTGCCGGGATACTTCAGGCGTCCGTTCTCCTTCGGGAGCTTTCCAGAGATGTACAGCAGGTTGCCGCACTTCGCGCTCTGAACGTATGTCCCGAGAGGCTTGCCGACCTCCGGGAGGCGGT
>DATFVU010000053.1:0-7840 GCA_035260145.1 Candidatus Polarisedimenticolia bacterium
TGTCTGGGCATCGTGCGCGTCTGGAGCCAGACCGACGCGCTGTATTTCCAGTGCATCGGGACGTTCACCATCTCGAATCGGACGCTCTCCGGTGCGTGCGACTCGGCCGAGATCGACTCGGACGCCGACGGCCAGCTCGACACGTCCTGCAGCCTGAGCAACATTCCGTCCTTCGATGCGAGCATCAACTAACGAGGGGGGCGTGGGTCCGGACGATCTGAAAAAGCGCATCGAGCAGGGGATCCCGGGGGCCCGGGCGCGGGTCGAGGGGGCCGACGCGCACTTCGGCGCCCTGGTGATCGCGGGGGCCTTCGAAGGGAAGACGCGCATCGAGCAGCACCAGATGATCTACGCCCTGTTCAGGGACGAAATGGCCAGCCAGGAGATCCACGCTCTCTCGCTCAAGACCTGCACGCCGGCGGAATGGGAGCGCGAGAAGGACAGCGCACCGGAACCTTTGTCTCACCACTGACGCCAGGAGAAATGACGATGTCCAATGACATTCTCGACATGATCAAGCGGGAGATCGACTCCAACACCATCTGCCTGTTTACCAAGGGCACGGCCGACATGCCGATGTGCGGCTTTTCGGCGCGCGCCATCGCGGTGTTCAAGGAGCTGGGCCGTCCCTTCAAGACGGTCGACATCCTGCCGGATCCCCGTATCCGGCAGGTCCTGACCTCGGTCAGCAACTGGCCGACCGTCCCCCAGGTGTTCGTCGGCGGCAAGTTCATCGGCGGCAGCGACATCGTCGTCGAAATGTACCAGAAGGGGGAGCTGCAGCCGCTGGTGGAGCAGGCGTTCAAGTCGAAGCAGCCGGCGGCGACGCGCTAACATCCGGTCCTCCCTCTCCGGGCTGGCACTCCGTCCTCCCCGGCCCTAGATTCACCCGTCGAGGCCGTCCGCCCCGGATCGGTGTGCCGTCGCATGGGCGGGCGCCCGCGAGCGAGGGAGCGGCCGATTTCGACACCCGCGGAATACTCCAAGAGGGGGAAGCAGGCGGCGCGCGCCGGGAACTACGACCAGGCGGGTGATTTCTACCGGCTGGCCGGCGACTGGAAGCGCGCCAATGAGATGTACCTCAAGGGCGGGCACTACGACCTGGCCGCGCGGCTCGCCGAGGAGATGGGGGACCTCCCCAACGCCGCCCTATTCTACCTAAAGTCGGGCCAGCTGTCCGCCGCCGGCGAGATCGAGCTCAAGCAGGACAACCGCGAGAAGGCGGCCTGGATGTTCAACAAGGCCGGCCAGTACGCCCGCGCCGCCGAGCTCCTGGAAGGGCTCGATCAGTTCGCCGCGGCGGCCGAGAACTACCGCAAGGGCGGATTCCGCGACAAGGCGGCGATCCTCTACGTCAAGGCGGGCAAGGAGGCGCTGGCCGCGTCGATCTTCGAGGAGCTGATCGAGGAGCTGACCCGCCAGGAGCCGGGGGGCTACCGCTCGGAGGCGGAGCGCTCGATGCTCCTGAAATACCACCGCTACTGCGGCGAGCTCCACATGAAGACGGACCGGCCGGAGAAGGCGGCGCCGCACTTCGAGCTGGCCCTGATGAACGACCAGGCGGCCGAGGCCTGGCGGCGCGCCGGGCACACGGAGAAGGCGGCCGACATCCTGCTCCGTCTGCAGCGGCCGGAGGAGGCGTTCAAGATCCTGCAGGCGGCGGGCCGGGACATCTCGAGCCTGGGGCCGGGCGTGCAGGCGGAGATCCTGGCGCGCCAGGGGAACCAGCGCGGCGCGGCGGAGGTCCTGGAGAAGGCCGGCAGCCTGTACAAGGCGGCCGAGATGTGGAAGGAGGCGGGGGAGCCGCTGCGCGCCGCGGTCCTGTTCGAGAAGGAAGGGGAGACCGACCAGGCGGCCAACCTGTACGTGCGCGCCGGCAAGCACGACGAAGCGGCGCGGATGTTCGAGTCGGCGCGGGACTACAAGAACGCCGCCGACCTGTACCGCAAGGCCGGCCGCACGGAAGACGCGGCGCGCGTCTACATGAAGGCGGACGATCCGATCGCGGCGGCCCGCCTCTACTACGACGCCAAGAACTACGACGCCTGCATCAAGGCGTTGCAGAAGGTCCCTTCCGACGATCCGGGCTTCCGCAAGGCATCGTTCCTCCTGGGACGCATTTTCGCCGAGCAGGAGCTGCACACCCTCGCCGCCGACAAATTCGCGGCCGCCATCGACGGCGACGAGGTCAACGACGAGACGGTGATCATCTACTATTCGCTGGCGCTGGCGCACGAGGCGAACCTGCGGCCGCGCGAGGCGCTGAGCGCCTACCAGAAGATCGTGTCGTTCGACTATGCCTACAAGGACGCCCTCAAACGGATGAAGGCGCTGGAGGAGGAGCCGCTGGTGCGTCTCAGCACGCGCGGCACGCCCCGCAAGGCGACGCCGGAGAGCGGCTGGGCCGAGCCGAACCGCTATCGCGTCGAGCAGTCGATCGGCGCCGGGAAGCTGGGGGAGGTGTTCAGCGGCGTGGACACGGCGCTGGGGCGCAAGGTCGCCATCCGGCGCGTCCACGAGGGGCCGAACGAGGCGGGCAAGGCGGATCGCTTCCTCAAGGAGGCCGCGCAGGCCGCGCAGCTCAGTCACCCGAACATCGTGTCGATCTACGACACGGGCGCCGACGAGAACGGCCGCTTCATCGTCTCGGCCCTGGCGGATGGAAAGACGCTGCGCGCGCTCCTCAACGAGAAGGTGCGTTTCGAGATGAACCGGGTGGTGGAGATCGGCCGTCAGATTCTGCAGGCTCTCGAGCACGCCCACAGTCGCGGCGTCCTGCACCGCAACTTGCGCCCGGAGAACATCTTCGTGACCGACGACGACCGGGTGAGCATCGCCGATTTCGGCCTGGGGGTGCGCCTCACCGACCTGTCCACACAGGAGCTTTCGACCGGCCGGCTGATCCAGTACACGCCCCCCGAGATGCTCCTCAAGGACAGGGTCGACGCGCGCTCCGACCTCTACTCCCTCGGCATCATCCTGTACGAGATGGCCGTCGGCCATCCGCCGTTCGAGGGGAGCGACGTCGGCCACCAGCAGGCGAACGCCCCCGTTCCCCTTCCGGGCCCCGGTGAAAGAACCTTGCCCGATTTTCTGAAGGCGGTCATCCTCAAGCTCATGGAGAAGGAGAAGGATCGGCGGTATCCCGACGCCACCACGGTCCTGCGCGATCTGCAGCTGAAGGAGGTCGTGCCGGGTATCACCGTGTCGGGACGCTACGAGGTCCTGGCCGAGATCGGCCGCGGCGGGATGGGGACGATCTTCCGCGCCCGGGACACCGAGCTGGACGAGATGGTCGCGCTGAAATTCCTCGCCGGCGAGATCGGCGCGGACCTCGCCGCCCGCTTCGTGCAGGAGATCAAGAGCGCGCGCAAGGTCAACCACCCGAACGTGGTGCGCGTGTTCACCCTGGAGAAGTGGCAGGAGCACCGGTTCATCGTCATGGAGTACATCGACGGCGTCCCGCTGACCCGCTGGCTGGCCCGCACGCCGGCCCCCGCGCGCGCCGACCGCCAGCGTCTGGCGCTGCAGCTGGTGTCCGCGCTGGACGCGGCGCACAAGAACGGCATCGTGCATCGCGACATCAAGCCGGAGAACATTTTGGTGAGTGCCACGGGCGACGCCAAGGTGCTCGACTTCGGCATCGCCCGCCCCGAGACCCCCGGCCACACTCTGACGGCGACCGGCGCCGTCGTCGGCTCGCCAATGTACATGTCGCCCGAGCAGATCCAGGCCCAGGGGATCGACCGCCGGACGGACATCTATTCGCTGGGAGCGGTCCTGTACTATCTCTTCACCGGCATCGAGCCGTTCGCCGGGAAGGACATCCACGAAATTCTGATGAAACATCTCGGCGCCCGGCCCAAGCCGCCGCACGAGATCGACCGCTCGCTCCCTCGTCCTCTCTCGGACGCCATCCTGCGCGCCTTGGCACCCGATCGCGAGAAGCGCTTTCAGGCCGCCTCCGATCTGACAACGGCGCTGTCGCTCGCCGCGGAATCCGCCGCCTAGCCCGCGACACCGCGCCCTGCGCCCGCCGGGCACGGGTCCGGACTCGCTTTGCGAGTCCTCCCCTCTCTATCGCCGCGCGCCGCCCACCGCGCTTGAGGGCGCGCGGCAGGGCCCCGGCGCGCGGTCTCAGAAGGCCCGGCGAACGAAGGGCGCGGCGACGCGGATCGGGGAGAACTCCGGGTTCGGGTGGCTTGCGAGCGGCCCGGGCCTTGCACTACAGTCGGCGGCATCGATGGCCAAGACACCCCCCGACGCGCCCGCTCCCGTGAACCGTTTCGGACACGTGGACCTCAGGGTGACGAGCATGGCGGCCGCCCTGCCGTTCTACTCCGCGCTGATGCCCGCCCTCGGGTTCCCCAAGACTTTTCATCTGACGGAGTGGAAGGTCTTCGTCGCGGAAGGGACGTTTCCGAGCGCGCCGTTCGTCGGCATCACGGAGGACGCGAGTCACCGGCCGAACCAGAACCGCATCGCGTTCTGGGCCGCGAGCCAGGACGAGGTGCGGCGGCTGGCCAAAGTCGTCCGCGTCGCCGGCGGGAGGATCGAAAGCGGCCCCCGGCTCTGCCCGGAGTACCGGGGCACCTACTTCGCGGTCTTTTTCGAGGACCCCAGCGGCAACCGGCTCGAGATCGTCCACCGGACGATCTGAGAGTCCGCCGGTCCCGTCCCTACTCCCCCCGATCCACCGCCCGGTCGAGGTGCATCCAGATCACCCGGGAATATCGGAACAGGAGCGGTGCCAAGGGAACGAATATCGGCACGGCCAGCGCCAGGATCGCCGGCTCGGACCAGCCGCGCAAAAGAAGCCTCAGAACGCCCACGCAGGCCAGATAGACGGGGATCGCCAGGGCGTAGCTGACGTACATGGCGCCCACGAAGAATCCGGGCTCGCGCTCGAAGCGTCGGCCGCAGGCGGGGCAGGTCTCGTTCATGTCGAGGAGGGAGCGAAACACGCGGCCTTCGTGGCATCGGGGGCAGCGCTGCCGCGCGATCGAGCGAATCTGGGTGCGCAAACCGGAGAGCGGCACGGCGCCGCGAGTATAGCATCCGCCCGGCCCCTCTCGGCTTGACGGGGTCGAAGTGCAGCGGCTACGCTTGGCCGCGATTCCGTCGGGAGTGGGCGCGCCGAAGGCCGCGGCGCGCGACGCCATTCGACATCCAGCCGCTGTGAACCAGGAGCAGGCGTTCGGACGCGGGGCCGCGGACCCGCCAGGTTGACGGCCGGAAAGGGGCCAGGATGAACTGGTACTACGCCAGGGAAGGTCGCCAGGTCGGACCGGTCAGCGAGGAGGATCTGACGGCGCAGGCCGCCGCCGGCGTCGTCCGCGCCGATACGCTGGTCTGGCGCGAGGGAATGGCGGGCTGGCAACCGTACGGGAGCGTCCTCGGAGGAGCGGCCGGACAACCGACCTGCTCGCAGTGCGGGCGCGCCTTCCCCGCGGACGACATGCTGCGCTTCGGAGAGCGCTGGGTGTGCGCGGAATGCAAGCCGGTGTTCGTCCAGGGCCTGAAAGAGGGTGCGGTGACCGCGGTGCGGTTCGTCTACGGCGGCTTCTGGATCCGCTTCCTCGCCATGATCATCGACGGGATCATCCTGTTTGTGATCCGTCTCATCCTGTGGCTGCCCCTCATGTTGAGGATGTTCTCGGCGCCCGACGAGGCGCAGTCGCTGGGACTCATCGGCATCCAGGTCCTTGCGAACCTGGTCGATTTCCTGGTCCGGATTGGCTACGAAACCTACTTCGTGGGGCGATTCGGCGCCACGCCCGGGAAAATGGCCTGCGGTCTCAAGGTCGTATTGGTGGACGGCGGTCCGGTCAGCTACGCACGCGCCGTGGCCCGCTGCTTCGCCAAGATTCTCTCCGGGCTGATTCTGTGCATCGGCTTCCTCATGGCGGCGTTCGACGAGGAGAAGCGCGCCCTGCACGATCGGATCTGCGAAACCCGCGTGGTGAAGGCCTGATGCTCTGGTGTACCGCCTGCCAGGCCTCCCTGGGGTGGGAGAGCCTCGCGGCGGAAGGGCAGACGCGTTGTTCGCGCTGCGGCGCCACGCTCGAGATCAGCGTCTTCCCCGCGCTGTTCAGGCCCATGGCCGCGGGGCGGGTGGGGGAGGCGATCCAGTCCGATCAGGAGTCCGCCTGCTTCTATCATCCGCGCCGGCAGGCGGTGGTGCCGTGCGAGTCGTGCGGGCGGTTCCTGTGCTCGCTGTGCGACGTCGACTTCAACGGCCGCCATGTCTGCGCGCCCTGCCTGGAGTCGGCTCGCGGCCAGGGAGCGCTCCCGAACCTCGAAACACGCCGGACGCGCCACGATCTCATCGCCATGGCGGTGGCGATCTACCCGATCGTGCCGTTCGTCTTCCCCACCCTGTTCACGGCGCCCGTGGCGCTGTACCTGGCGGCGCGCGCCCTGCGCGCCCCGGGCAGCCTGGTGCACCGCACGAAGGTGCGCTGCATCCTGGCGATGCTCCTGGCGACCGCCCAGATCGTGATCTGGGCCCTGATCATCAATCTGATCGTGACCGAGACACGGACGGGCGGGTGATGGCGCCGCGCGGTTTCTACAGGCGCCTGCCCGGGACGGGACGGACCTTGATGAGCTCCGTCACGCTGTGGGCCGCCGACGATCACCTCCTTCAGGTTGAAGTTCGCGGGTTCACCGAGATCTACCGCCGGTTCTATTTCCGGGACATGCAGGCGATCATCATCCGCCCGACCGGGCGGGTGAAGGCCTGGATCCTCGCGTTCGGCCTCCTGACGCTGGCGACGGCCCTCGTCGCCGCGCTCGATTCCGGCCTCGGCTGGAACATCTTCTGGTGGAGTCTTGCCGGAGTCTGGCTGAGCGTCGCCGTCGCCCATCTGGCGCTCGGCCCAGGATGCGAGTGCGCGCTGCGGACGCCGTTGCAGACGATCGGGCTGCCGTCGCTGGGGCGGCTGCGATCGGCGCGCCGAGTTCTGGAGGCCCTCCGTCCCATGATCGAGCTGGACCAGGGAGCGCTGACGAGGGAGGAGATGCTGGCCCGTCTGCGCGAGCGGGCCGGGGCGGCCACGCCGCTCGAGGCGGCCCCGGACCCGGCATCGCCCCCTCCGATAGCACCGCCGATCGCGGTGAGCGGGCCGCGGGAGGGCCTGGCCCGGCCGGTCCGCCATGACAGCGGCCGCGCGCACGAGGTCCTGGCCTACGTGCTCCTGTTGTCGGCGGCGGTGGCGATGCTTCCGCTTCTCTACTTCAACGTCGTCCTGAATGCGTCGCTGAGCCTCGTTTTCGTCGGGCGGGTCGTCTGCATCGTCGTGGCCCTCGCTCGTCAGAATCACAGCGACCTGTCGATCGCGATGAAGAGGTTCGCGTGGACGGCGTTCGGCTGGGAATGCGTCACGATGGCCGTCGGTTTTTTCGGCGGCATGGTGCTGGTGCTTCATCTGCTGTCCTCCGGGCGGCTCGACCCCGCCTCGACGGCCCCTCCCTCTCCCCTGGACATTGCGAATTTCGTGAAAGACAATCCGGCCTTCAAAGTAATATCGCTGGTCTCCAGTCTCGCGTCGTTGACGCTCGGCATCTGGGGGCTCCTGGCCCACAGACGCCTGGCCGCGGCAAGGGAGGAACCATGGCGGATCCTTCCGACCTGATTCGGGCGCGCTGCGCCGTCCACCCGAACCGGGAGGCGGCCGCCCGCTGTCCGGAGTGCCGGGGATACTTCTGCCAGGAATGCGTCACCGAGCACGGCGACCGGGCGCTCTGCGCCGCCTGTCTGCGGCGGCAGGCGGGCGGGAGGGCGGAACGCCGCAGCGGCCCCCTGAGGGCCGCGGGTCGCGCCGCGCAGCTGGGCCTC
>DATFVU010000054.1:0-4472 GCA_035260145.1 Candidatus Polarisedimenticolia bacterium
CGCGGAGCCGGGGGCGAAGGAGGTCCCGAAGGTGAAATTCTAGACCGTGCCCGACGCGCGCCACGTCACCCGGCGGCTGTTTCTCGGCGGAGGCCTCAAGGCCACGCTGGCCGCGGGACTGGTGTCCCGCTTCTCCCTCGGCGATCTTCTGGCCGCGGGGCGCTTCCCCGCGAGCGCCGCCTCGGGACGGGCGGGCGGCGCCCGCTCGCGTCGTTACGACGGCGATCTGATCGAGGAGTCGTACTCGATCGCACACCGGATGCGCGACGGCACGCTCGAGATTCCCTCGTCGCTCCCCGCCGAAGGGCCCCTGCACGACGCCATCGTCGTCGGCGGCGGGGTCAGCGGTCTGATGGCGGCCTGGGAGCTGTCGCGCGGCGGCCTGACCGATGTGGTGCTGTACGAAAAGGAAGGGTACATCGGGGGGAACGCGCGCAAGGAGCACGCCAACGGCACCGACTACACCTGCGCGACCTGGTCGGTCGTGCGACCCAAGGACCCGTTCCTCCTGCGCCTGTTCCAGGATCTCGGCATCGTCCAGGGACTCGCCGCCGACGGCACGCCGCGGATCGATCCCGCCCTCGTCGGCCCGGGGCCGGACGCCAACGTCCTCATCGATGGGACCTGGTATCCGGACGAGATGTTCGGGGGCGACTCGGTCGACGCCATCGCGCGCATGCCGCTCCCCCCCAAGGAGAAGCAGGACGACATCGATTTCTATCGCGACCTGGAGTCCTGGGCGGCGAAGAAGGGGCGCGACGGCAGGCCGGCCTTCGCCATGCCCGTGGAGGAGGGCAGCCGCGACCCCGATATCCTGGCGCTGGACCGGATCACGATGCTCGAGTACGCGACACGCAAGGGCTGGGGGCCGCACGGCCTGGCCAACGTGGACGACTGGAGCACCAGCGACATCGGCGGAACGGCGGCCGAGGTCTCGGCTTACGCCTTCCTGGCGTTCAACAGTCTGGGGCAGGGAGGCGAGGACATCACGCTGCCGGGCGGCAACGCCTGGCTGGCCGAGCGTCTGACGGAGAAGGTCGGACGCGAAAGGACCCGCACCCACCTGATGGCGGTCCGCGTCGAGAACCGCGGCAAAGAGGTGCGCGTCGTTCTCGTCGATCCTCTCACCGAGCGCTTCAGCGCGCGCCGCGCGCGTTGCGCCGTCATCGCATGCCCGAAGCACATCACCGGCCGGATGGTGCCGGAGCTGGCGGCGGCCGGGCGCGACATGTACCTGGGGTACCGCTACGGCGCGCTCCTGATGGGAGCCGCGTCCGTGAAGCGGACCCCGCGGCTCAAGGGAGCGCCCCTCGCCTGGTACAACGGGTCACGGGGAAAGCTGTGCCAGGGTTTCCTGGTGGCGGACTACAACAGCGAGCGCTGGCGCAAGGGGGACCCGCGGCGCCCGAACGTCCTCTGTCTGTGGGCGCCGCTCGGCGGCCGGGCGACGCGCTCTGATCTGATGACCGAGCCCTGGTCGCACTGGGCCGATCTCCTGGCGGACGATCTCGAAGCGATGCTTCCCGGGATCCATTCCGATCTGACGCGGCTCGACGTCTACGCCTGGGGACATCACATGGTGATCCCCGGCCCCGGCTTCCTGACCGGCGGCGAAAGGCAGCGGCTCACGCAGCCGCTCGGACGCATCACGTTCGCCCATTCCGATCGCAACGGCATGCCCAGCTTCGAGCTGGCCACGCGCGCGGGGTTCGATGCCGCCCGCGAAGCGCTCGCCCGCGTGCGCTGAGCGGCGGCGCCGTCGCTTTCAGAACGCGTCGCCCTTAGAAGTGAACGACGCGCTGCTCCACGGGGGCGGGGGCCGTCTCCCCCTCGACGATTCGGTAGATGCGATCCATGGCGACATCGCCGTAGGTCTGCGTCTGTCCGGCCGGCCAGCGCACCTCGATCGCCTCGATCTTCGACGCCGTCCCCAGGCCGATTTCTTGCTGGAGGCTGTTCCCGCCGAAGCTCCCGCCGGTTCCACATGTTGTATAGATGTCGCGCGGGCCCGAGGGCGTTGTGACGCGAACCTTGATGCGCGCCCCCAGCGCCGAGCGGTTCGATCGCCGGCCCTCGAGCCTCAGGGTGATCCAGTGGTTGCCGTGTCCCGGGTTCTCGAACAGGACCGACGGCGCCATGTCGCTCTCGAACCACCCTCCCATCTCCTCCAGGATGTCCTGGTCGCCGTCGTTGTCTAAGTCGCCGAAGGCGACGCCGTGCCCCTTCTGGAGGTTGCCGACGTCGGCCGAGAGAGTGACGTCCTGGAAGGCCCGGCCCTCGGCGTTGCGGAACAGGCGGTTCGGGATGAGCGCGCCGAGCGCCGGCTCGCCGTCGCCGATATAGGCGTCGGGCCATCCGTCGTTGTCGAGGTCGCCGAAGTTGGACCCCATCGGCAGGGCCAGGCGGTCGAGACGCATGGCGTGCGTCACGTCGCTGAACGTGCCGTCGCGATTGTTGCGGTACAGGCGCGGCATCTCGGTTCGCGTCGGGAGGCCGAGGTGCATGGCGGCCACGTCGCCGAGGTCGGTGATCCGGTAACCCGCGACGTACAGATCCTCGAAGCCATCGTTGTCGAAGTCCCAGAACCAGGTGGAGAAGCTGTCCAGGGGACCGCCGACCCCGGCCCCGGCCGCCACGTTCGTGAACGTCCAGGTCTCGCCGTGCGGCCCTGACTCGGCCCTCTTCCCGTCGTTGCGCAAAAGGAGATTGTCGCGGCCCAGGATTGAGATGTAGAGGTCCTGACGACCGTCGTTGTTGAAGTCACCCCAGACCACCCCTTTCACGTAGCCGAAATCCGCGTTCCCCAGCTCGATCGTGCTGTTGCTGAACGTGCCGTCGCGGTTGTTGTGGAACAGGTCGCTCGGGTTCGGATCCTCCGGCAGCGATTCGTTGCCGATGATCAGGTCGAGCCAGCCGTCGTTGTCGTAGTCTCCCCAGGCTCCGGTCTGCGTCGGACGCAGCCTCAGGATGCCGGCCGCTTCGGTGACGTCCTCGAAGGTTCCGTCGCCGTTGTTGCGCAGGAGCGAGGCCGGATAGCGGCCTCCCGCCTTCATCCAGCCGCCCCGCAGCACCAGCACGTCGGTGTCGCCGTCGTTGTCGTAGTCCGCCTGTATCAGGTTCAGGCCGCCCGTTTCGCCCAGGAGGCCCGCCGCCTCCGTGCGCTCGCTGAACGTGCCGTCGCCGTTGTTCCGGAAATACCGCATCTGGTCCGTTACACCCATCGACGAGAACATCACGTCGAGGAATCCGTCGCCGTCGAAGTCATCCATGACCGCCCCGCCGGCGTGTCCCTGGATCGCCAGGCCCAGCCTGGGGGCGACGTCATAGAAGCGCTTGATGTCGTACTCGGAGGTAAACACTTTGGGGGGGATGCGCCACTTCGCCGGAACCTTGTCCGGGTACTCTCCGAGGGTCATGGTGGCGATGTTCAGGAGCCAGCGGGAGCCGAGGTCGTCCGGGCGCGCCTCGAGGACGGCGGTGAGCTCGCGGATGGCGGATCGCGATCCGCGCGTCAGCGTGTGCACGCCCGTCCCCTTGATCGGCAGCAGACAGGAGTCGATGCCGTGGTGCGCGACGCAGTTCTCCTGCTCGGCCAGCCGCATGTAAGCGAGGCCGAGGAACTTGTGCGTGTCGAGGGGCGGTGGGGCCTCGACGGCGTCCTGCGGGCTCACGTGCAGCAGCTCCTCGGCGGCGGCGATCGCCTCCTCCGTCCTGCCGGCCTTCAGGAGCTCGTCCGCGAGCACCGGTTGCAGCACCATTTTCTGGGCGGGGGTCTTCTCGATGCCGGCCTTGAGCGCCGCGGCGCGCATCCCGTTCAGGAAGACGTTCTTCGATGGGTCGAGCCCCCGGGTGATCTCCTCCAGGCGCTTTGCCATCTGCTTCGTGCCGCTCCCCTTCGCGGAGGCCGGCGTCGACGGGCCCCCGCCTCCGCCGCAGGCGACCGTCGCGATCAAGGCGGCCAGGAACGAGGTCCCGAGGATCGGACGAACACCCGCGGCGCGCATGGGCCGGCATTCTATCAGGGGCGCTCGTGGCGCGGCGGAGGCCGTGGGGCTAAGGCGAGGCGGGACGGCTCCCGCGGAGGGTTTCCGCCTTGAAGCGCATCGCCATCTCGATGCGGGCTCGGCCGCTCGGGTGGTCGAAGAGGAGCATCTCCTCCAGCGGCCCGGGGTCGAGCTTGCGGTACTCCCCCAGCTTCAGAGAGATCTCCGCGAATCCGTCCGGCTGCCGCGAGGCGTTCAACCCGAAGATATCCGCCTCGGCCTCCTCGACGCGCGTCACGGTGTTGGCGAACGGCGTCATCGCGAAGCCGTACACGAGGAACAGCAGCGCCAGGAGCGGCAGGCCGGCGAGATCCCCGACGCCGCTCACCCCCCAGGTCGCGCCGTAGCGGCGGGTCGCCGCGTCGAACGCGAAGCGCACGAAGGCGAACCCGAGCACGGCGAGGACCCCCAGATACAGCGTCCCCTTGT
>DATFVU010000055.1:0-2571 GCA_035260145.1 Candidatus Polarisedimenticolia bacterium
CCCGACGATCACGCGACTCTAGAACGCGAAGGTTAACATCAGATAGCCCCAGCGGGAGACATCATCTCCGCGCGTCTGCCGGGCGAACCGGCCCGGATCGAACTCGCTCAGACCCACTTCGACCAGCGTCTTGTCGGTCCAGGTGAAACGGTAGGTGAGATCGACCTCGCTGCCGACGCTCGTTCCCGACGCGCCGGCCGGGTCGAAGCCCATCACGATGCCGGCCGCGTCCTTCCAGGGGCCGCGCGCCTCGTTCAGGTCGAACGCGTGGGCCTTCGCCTGCGCGAAATGCCGGCCCCGCGTCAGGGAGACGCCGGCGTAGGGGCTCTCGATGTTGCGCCAGCCCTCGTAGTCCATGTAGCCATACAGCGGATGGTTCGTCGGAAAGAAATTGAAGAACTCCTCGCGCCGGCCATCCGCCGGATCCCGATCGCCGGTCGCGAAGTCGTATCCGGCGAACAGACGAGTCTTCGCCGCGGTGCCGAACACGACGCCCCCCTGCGCGCCGAAGGCATGGGCGGCGAGGTCGTCCCCTCTCCACTCGCCGCGCTCCCAGACCGCCTCCGCATTGAAGTCGAAGCGGCCGAAACGATCGCGGGCGCGCGCCCCCAAAGCGTGGATGGCGGTCGTGCCGAAGGCTCCCGGCAGCTCCCCCGCGGCCGAGGCGTGGTCGTCGAACAGCAGCCAGTAGGCCTCGTACTCGGCGCCGGGGCGCGGGGCGGTCTGCGAATACAGGCCGTACAGCCCGCTGCCGGTGCTGGCGCCGCCCGAAACCGTCGTCGACACCTGCGCCAGGAGCGCGTCAAGAAAGAACTTCCCGCGGGCGTAGCGGGCCTTGACGCCGTCGAAGGAGCGCCCCACGTTGTCCCAGCTGAAGTTCCCGATCAGACGATGCTCCCCGTAGAACCATTCCTGTCGCCCGAGGGTGAATCGGAGTGGCGTCGACGGCGAGGGGGCGAATTCGACGTATCCCTGATGCAGATCGAGATTCTTCTGGTCGGAGGCGGTCGAGATCTCCTCGCCGGCGACGCGTGAGTCCTGGACCTGGGCGAACACGCGGTAGCGATCCTTCATCGTGGCGGCGATCCCGAGACGGAGCCGCATGAAGCCCTGGCGCAGATCGTCGTCGGCAGCGCTCGTGAGGTCGCGATTGTCGCGATACTCCGGACGGAACCTGGCCTCGCCCGAGAAGGTCCAGGTGAGGTCCCGGGTCTCCTCCGCCCGCGGGGGCGTCCAGGCGCAGAACAGAAGCGACAGTGACGTCAGGCCCAACAACCGAAGTTGCCGCATGATTCTCCCTCGTTCGGTGCCGGTTCACCGGTACGCAGCCATTCTGGGTGCCGCGGCGCGTCCGCGGCATGATCGAGATCATGCCTGAACATCGGGGGAGCGTCCCTGGATCGGAAGCCCCTATCGCGTCGAGCCCGGTGCTGACGTCACCGCTGGGCGGTAGGCGCACCACGGGTCGCTGGCGAGAGGATTGCCGGTCAGCGCGAAGGCGCGGGAGCGCGAGCCCCCGCAGATGGTGTTGAACTCGCAGATGCCGCACACGCCGTCGAATTCCTGCGGGCGCCGCAGCTGGCGGAAGATGTCCGAGTCGCGATAGATCGACGCGAGCGACTGCCGCCGCACGTTCCCTGACATGATCGGCAGAAAGCCGCTCGGGAAGACGTCGCCGGTGTGCGCGATGAACATGAAGCCGTTGCCGGAGTTGACGCCCTGCGGCGCCAGCCCGATGCTGTGGCCCGGTCCCTCGGTCCGCATGAGTCTCGGCGGCAGGATCGACGCCGGGTGCATCGACCGTCCGTCCTGGTGCCGGGCCTGCTGCACGGCGTACCGCCGGTAGTGGGGGGCCTCCGTGATCTTCACCAGGAAGTCGGCGTCGGCCTGCGCCCGGTAGAGGATCGCGAAGATCTCCTCGCACTGCGCGGCGGTCAGGCCGGAGAGAGTCGCGCCCCGCCCCATCGGCACGAGGAAGAACACCTCCCAGAAGACGATTCCGAGGCTCCTGACCAGGCGCACCATGTCCTCGAGATAGGGGGCCGACTCGCCGCACAGCGTCGTATTGATCTGGAGGGGCAGCTCGTGCGCGTGGGCCCAGTCGATGGCCTGCATCGTCCGCGCATAGGCGCCGGGGACGCCGCGGAAGGCGTCGTGAAGCTGGGCCGTCGGAAAATCCAGGCTCAGGGCCATCTGGCTCAGGCCGGCCTCCTTGAACCGGCGCACCACGTCTTCACTCAGGAGCTCTGTCGCGGCGGGGATCGTCGCCATGCGCAGGCCGCGATCGGCGCCGTGCCGGATGAGGTGATAGAGATCGGGCCGCTTGAGCGGATCGCCGCCGCTCAGAATGAAGATCGGCGTCCCCATCGCCGCCGCCTGATCCAGGACGCTCTCGCCCTCCGCAGTGGTCAGCTCGCGCGGGTCATGGTTGGGCTGCGCCGAGGCGCGGCAGTGACGGCAGGCGAGATCGCAGGCCTGGGTCGTCTCCCAGATGATCAGGAAGGGCGTGGTGGCGTAGTCGACATGCGGGATCTTCATGCTCCCCCCTCGATGGAGCCGTCAGGTCCGCAG
>DATFVU010000056.1:0-2780 GCA_035260145.1 Candidatus Polarisedimenticolia bacterium
CGCGCGCGCGCTGCAGGAGTTCGGCCTGGCCGCGATGATGCACGACATCGGCAAGACGGTCCTGCCGCACGAAATCCTGAGCAAGCCCGGGAAACTGACAGCCGACGAGTTCGCCCTGATCCAGAGACATCCTCAGGATGGAGTGCACATCCTGCGCGAGACGCCCGGCGTACCGGACCTGGCGCTGCTCGTCGCCTTCGAGCACCACATGCGCTACAACCACGGCGGATACCCGCACAGCCACCATCCGCGCCCGCTCCATCCCTGCAGCCTGATGACCAACCTGGCGGACACGTACGACGCCATGCGCAGTCGCCGCTCCTACCAGGAGGAGTCCCCGCCCGAGAAAGTCGCCGCCGTGATCACCGAGCGCTCCGGGGTCGACTTCCACCCCCAGCTCGCGCAGGCCTTCTTGCAGCTCATGGGGGCCTATCCGCCCGGCACCCGCGTGCGTCTGGACACCGGGGAGGAGGCGCTGGTCGTGCGGGTCAACCCGGCCAACCCCTACCGGCCGGTCGTGCGCATGCTGCGCGACAGCTCCGGAGGCGTCGTGCAGCGTCTCGAGATCGCGGACCTGATGGACAAGGAGAGCGTGGGGGGACACTTCGCGCGCAACATCCTCGAGTCGATCAGGACGCAGCCGCCGGCGCGGGACTAGGACGACGGCCCGCGCGGCCGCTCGGGGCGGACCGCCGTCGTGGAGATGCCGTGGCTGATGGCGTAGCGGGTGAGCCCGGCCACGTTGTGGATCTCGAGCTTGTCCATGATCCGCGTGCGGTGGTTCTCGATCGTCTTGACCGAGAGGATCAGAAGCGCCGCGATCTCCTTGTTGGTGTGCCCCTCGGCGATGAGCTGCAGGATCTCGCGCTCGCGCGGCGTCAGGATCTCTAGCGCCCCGGCGCGGGTCTTCGATTGCGGGCGCTTCAGATACCCGTCGACGACCTTGGCCGATATGGCGGGATGAAGGTAAGTGCCCCCGTCCATCACGGCCCGGATCGCATCGACCAGATCGGATGAAACCGATTCCTTGAGAAGATATCCCTTCGCGCCGGCCTTCAGGAGGGAATAGACATACTCCTCGCTGCTGTGCATCGACAGGGCCACGACCTTGATCGACGGACTCTCCTTGACGATGCGCGAGGTGGCCTCGAGCCCGTTCATGCGCGGCATGCTCACGTCCATGATGACGATGTCCGGGACGAGCGTCAGAGCCTTACGGACCGCCTCGCGGCCGTCGGCCGCTTCGCCGACCACTTCGATGCGCGCCTCGGCGTCGAGAATGGCGCGCAGTCCCTGCCGCACGATCGCATGATCGTCCGCCACCAGCACCCGAGTGGTCCGGCCACGGCTCATGAGTGTCCTCCCTCGAAAATGGCGTTCGGCTCCGGAGAACGCGATCGACTCCTGCCGCGGGCCCCCGCGTGCGTCGGGATGTCGGCGACCAGGCGCGTGCCGCGATCCGGACGCGAGCGAATGCGCAGGCTTCCGCCGGCGCGCTCGATGCGCTCGCGCATGCCGATCAGGCCGAGCCCGCGGTAGCCGTGCATGTCCGGTTTGATCCCGACGCCGTCGTCGGCCACCACCGCGCGCAGCGAGCCGTTGATGCCGCTGAGCCCGATCCGGACGTGCCGGGCGCGCGCGTGGCGGGCCACGTTGGTCAGCGCTTCCTGGAAGAAACGGAACAGAAGCGTGTTCACGTCCTTGTGCGCCGGCCGGCGGCCTTTGTTCGCCTGAACCTCGATCCGGACGCCGGTCCGGCGCGCGAAGGTGTCGGCGTACCAGCGCAGCGCCGGGACGAGACCCAGCTCGTCGAGCATGGACGGACGCAGATCCATGGCGATGCGCCGGGTGTCCTCGATGGTGCTTCTCACCACGGCCTCCGTCTCGAGGATGGCGCGCCGCACCTCGGGAGCGGCGCCCCGGGTCAGCATGCGCAGGAGACCAAGATTGATCTTGGCCGCCGTCATCGATTGCGCCAGCTCGTCATGAAGCTCGCGGGCGATCCGACGCCTGTCCTCCTCGATGCTTTTCTCGAGGCTCTCCGACACGGCCTGCAGATCCGCCTGCTTCTGGCCCAGCGTCTCGATGACGCGCGCGCGCCTGATGGCGTGGCCGATCTGGTCCGCCAGCGTCGTGCAGAGACTGATGTCCTCTTCATCGAACGCCTGCGTCTCCGCGTCTTCCAATCGAAGCGTGCCGAGGATCTTCCCCTTGCTCCGGATCGGCAGCACCAGCACCGAGCGTGCCTCCGGCCAGTACATGCAGACGTCGGGCATCTTGCGCAGATCGCCGAGGCGCAGCGGCCGGCCCGAGCGCAGGACACGCGGGCTCAGGCAGGTACGGTGCGGGCGCGCCGGGAAGCGAAATCCGACGCCGTACTTCACCGGCGGCCCCGCGAGGGCCGCCACTTCGAACTCGAAGGCCCTCTCGTCATACAGCGACACGACCGCTCCGAGGACCTTGAATCCCTCCTTCACGATCCTGGCCAGACGCGGCAGGAGGATCGGCAGGCTCTCCTCGAGGCTGATGGCCCGGCCGAGCTGATTGAGAAGCAGAAGTCCGTTCCGCCGCCGCGCCTCGGCCTCGCGCGCCAGCGCCCCCTTCACCACCCCGGTGATGATCCCCGCGAGGGCCGTGGCCACCTCAAGGTCCGCGGCGCCCATCTCGAACGGCCGGCCGCCGCTATCGGCGTACAGCAGGCCGATCGGTCCATCGGGCCCGCGCAGAGGCGCGCCGAACAACGAAGACTGCCCGGACCAGCCGACGTGGCAGATGCGGCG
>DATFVU010000057.1:0-3431 GCA_035260145.1 Candidatus Polarisedimenticolia bacterium
CAACGTGTCGCGTGTCCTGTCGCGTCTGCTGCTCCTGCGCGGCGCGTCCACGGCGGCGCGCGACAGGAGACTGTGGTCGGCGGCGACGGGGCTGGTGACGGCCGCGTCCGAACCGGGGGACCTCAACCAGGCGGTCATGGAGCTCGGGGCGACCGTTTGCGCTCCCCTCGAGCCCGCCTGCCCGCGCTGCCCGATCCGCGCGGCCTGCCGGGCCCGCGCCGCCGGGCTTCAGCTGCGCGTTCCACCGCCGCGCCGCGCCGCGAGGCTCCCGGTGACGATCCGCAAAGACGTCGCGGTGGTGGAGCGCGCCGGGCGCATCCTGCTGCGGCGCCGTCGGGACGGAGGACTCATGCGCGGGCTCTGGGAGCTGCCGACGGTCATGCGGGGAAGCGGTGCATACGGCCTGCGCCTCGAGATGGGCGGGCCGATCGCCACGGTGCGCCATTCGATCACCTTCCGCAGGCTCGAGTTGCGCGTCCGTCGCGCCCGGCTCCTGTCGGAGCCGCCCCGCGGCCGCTACCGCTGGGTCCGCCGCGGGGACCTTCGCCGTCTGCCCACCTCGTCGATGGTCCGAAAGGTCCTGGCGGTCTACCATGAAAGATCGGGACGCCGGGCGCGCCGCCTCGTTTGACCGGTCTCCGTGTCTGTGCTACCGTCCATCACTCCATGTACAGAGTCACCGAAGTGGTTGAATTCTGCTACGGACACCGGCTCTTGCGGTACAAGGGAAAGTGCGCCCACCTGCACGGGCACAATGGCCGGGTCGAGATCGAGCTGTCCTCCCGCGACCTCGACGAGCAATCGATGGTCGCCGATTTCTCCGACATCGGCCGCATCGTCAAGGGATGGATCGATCAGAATCTCGACCATCGGATGCTTCTGAACAGGAACGACCCGCTCGCGCCGATCCTCAGGAAGCAGGACGAGCCGCTCTTCCTGATGGACGGCGATCCGACCGCCGAGGCGATCGCCAAGGTCATCTTCGATTACGCGGCGTCACAGGGTCTCGGGGTGACCGAGGTGCGTCTCTGGGAGACGCCGGGCTCGGTCGCCTCCTACACCGCCACACCCTCGCGGTGAATCGGGACCGCCCTCCTTCGTGACTCCGTTGGGCGAGAGCTTCTCCGCCGTCAACACCCGCTTTCACCTGGCGGGCATCTCCGCCCTCGCGGCCCTCCTGGTGCGCTTCGCTCAGCACTGGACGGGCGACGATCCGGCCGGGTTGCCGCTGATGATCGGCTCGCTGGTGCTGTTCATCGCCGCGAACAGCGGCATTTTCGGAACTCTTTTCCAGGCAGCGATGACGCCGCGACCGCCGCTGTCGTTTCTGCGCTGGTCGGGCGCCCTGTTCATTCCGGTCTTCTGGCTGCTGTTCAAGGTCGGCCTCCTGCAAGTCTGGCTGATCGCACTGGTGGCGGTGACTCATCAGGCTCTCTCCGGCCAGCCCCTGTCCGAGTCGCTCCAGTCGGTCACCTACTGGGGCCGGCCCCTGTTCGATCTGGTGGCGCGCCTGCTGATTCTCTACAGTCTGCCGATCTGCATCCTGTCGCGCGTGAGGCGCGAAGCGCGGCCGGCCATCCGGCAGGGGATCCGGTTCTACCGCGCCTGCCCTTCCGAGTCGGGCCGGCTGGTCCTGCTGCTCCTGGCGATCACGGCCCTGGAGGGGAGCCTGAACTACGCCCTGGGTCGCGGCGTCGACAAGGACCCGCCGGGAGTCGCGGAGGGACTGGTGGCGCTTCTCGGCGCTTATTTGAGCCTGGTCGCCTTCTTCGGCGCGACGCGCATCGTCCTCGCCCGCCTGGCGGCAGGCTCCCGCGAGAGCGTCCCCGGGGCCGACCCCGCATCGCCGGGTCGACGCCCGTAGTCGGTGGGATCGGGGACGCCGGAGCGTCGGAACGCCAGAATTCTCTCGGCGCATTTCGTGCATCGACCGCAGTGTCGACGGCGGCGCGGGCGGGCGCACGACAGCGTGAGGTCGAGCGGCAGGCCCCTCCCCCGGCGAATCACCTCCTCCTTGCTGAGGCCGCGGTACGGTGTTTCGATTCGAATCGGCGCATCGAGGCCGAGCCGCAGGGCCGTCTGCAGTGCCCGGAAGAAGGCGGGTGTGGCGTCCGGGAAGGGGTTCGAGTCGAGCACGCCGGTCGCGAGCAGACGGATGCCCTTCATGGCGCAATAGGTCGCGGCCTTGGAGAGGAGCGCCAGATTGCGTCCGGGAAGGTAGACCGATTCGTTGGCGGCCCGCAGCCCCGGAACTCTGGCGCCGGTCGTGCTCCAGTGGCGTCCGTACAGGTCGGACATCGGCACCTCGATCACGGCCAGCGGCAGCAGGCGCCGTGAGCGAATCCTGCGCAGAAACGCCCGCAGCACCTCGAGCTCCTGAGCCTCCCAGCGCATCCCGGCGCGCACGTACAGGGGGCGGACCGTCAGGCGACGGCGCAGGAGATCCCACAGCAGAACGGAGGAATCGAGACCGCCGCTGACCAGCGCGCAAACCATCCGGGGACGCGCCGGCGGCGCAAAACGGCGCCGGGCTCGGGAGCGAAAGGTCATCGGAGGATCACCCCGCGCGGCACACGCCCGCGGACCATCGACAAAGGAAAAGGGGCCCCGATCGGGGCCCCTGCTGATTTCGTCTCGAGATCGCGGGCTATCCGCGCAGCTTGTTCTCGGGCTTTCGGGGAGGATCGTTCGCCGGTCTCGGCGTCGGCTGCGCCTGGCCCTTGAACGAGGGGGTCAGATCCTTGTTGATCACGGCCCATTCGGGAGATTCCTCTTCGGTCTCGACAATCGCCTCGATGGGACATTCCGGCAGGCAGGCGCCACAGTCGATGCATTCCTCCGGGTCGATGATCATGAACTCCTGACCCTGATAATCGCCGGGGTGGATGCAGTCAACGGGACAGACGGCGACGCACGTCGCGTAGCGCTCGCCCAGACATTTTCCCGTGATGACGTAGGACACGGTGAAGACCTCCTCTATAGGGTAAACCCGCGAACCGGGCGGGATGTTATCACACAAATTCCCGGCCTTGTAAAGTCCGGCGCCGACGGTCGAATCGGGCTGTTCGCCGCAAGGTGGCGCCGTACCTGACCCTCCAACCATTGGCCCGCGGCTCGCACGCTGCCTATATTTGCCGCCGTGAGCCGCAGCCGACCGTTGCACAAATGTAACTCCTCACCTGTGTCGGGCGTGCGCCCCCGCGCCCTGATCGCGCTCGCTCTGGCGGCAGCCGCGGCGGCGGCCGCGAGCCCTCCAGGTCATGCGGAGGGACGACCCGGAGCGACGGGACCGATCTCGCTGCGCCTCGTGGAGCCGGGCGGCGTCGTGGAGGGGGGATCCACACTGCGCCGCACGGTCACGCTGCAGGGGGTGCGGCCCGGATCCGAGCCGGTCACGGTCGGATGGGAGGCCCGCCTGGACGGCGTGGTCG
>DATFVU010000058.1:0-6987 GCA_035260145.1 Candidatus Polarisedimenticolia bacterium
TAGCGGACGGTGGCCAGCCGGTATCGCAGATATTCCTCGTCGAGCACCTCGCGCAGGCCGACGGCCATGGCCTCCAGATCCCGCGCCGCGCATCCTCCATAGGTCGGGAACCCCTCGGTCAGGATGAGGAGATTGCGCGCCTCCCCGGCCAGGCGGTCGTCGTTGACGGCCAGGAGCCCTCCCATGTTGACCAGCCCGTCCTTCTTGCCGCTCAGGATGCAGCCGTCGGCCAGCCGGAAGATCTCGCGGGCGATGTCGGCCACCGATCGGTCGCGCTCCGAGCGCTGGCGCAGCTTGATGAGATAGGCGTTCTCGGCGAACCGGCAGGCGTCGAGGATGAACGGAATCCCGTGACGCCTGAGGATGCGCGACGTGGCCCGGATGTTCTCCAGGCTCACCGGCTGTCCCCCGCCGGTGTTGTTGGTGATCGTCAGCATCCCGAAGGGGATCTCGTCGCGTCTCTTGCGGCAGAGGGTCTCCAGGCGATCCAGGTCGATGTTCCCCTTGAAGGGGTCGGAGGAGGAGGGGTCGGAGGCCGCCTCGACGACGAGATCGAGGGCCTCGCCGCCGTCGTACTCGATGTTGGCGCGGGTCGTGTCGAAGTGGTTGTTGCTCGGGATCACGGTTCCCTGCCTGACGGTGATCTGAAACAGGATCCGCTCGGCGGCCCGGCCCTGGTGCGTCGGGATGATGTGCCGGTAGCCGGTGAGATCGCGGACGGACTCCTCGAAGCGCTGAAACGAGCGCGAGCCTGCGTAGGATTCATCGGCGACCATCATCGCGCCCCACTGCGCGGCGCTCATCGCGGCCGTGCCGGAGTCGGTCAGGAGATCGAAGGTGATGCGGTCGGCCGGCAGCGCGAACAGGTTGTAGTGCGCCACGGCGAGGTCGCGCTCCCGTTCCCGGCGATCCGACAACGCGATCGGCTCCACCACTTTGATGCGAAACGGCTCGATGATGACCGACATGAGGGCCTCCCTGATCGTCCCGGGGCCCGCCGGGGCCGGCCGATCGTGATCCGCCGGGGCTCATGGATTTCCGGGTGCGGGCCGAGAATACTTCAGACGCAGCTTTCGTGCCGCGTCGCGAATTGAAGGAAAAAAGGTCACGCGGCACGCGCCGCCCGGTCGGAGTGCGAAGATTCTGCGCCCGGATCTTCCCACCCGCGCAGAGAAGTTGCGCGATCCACCCTGTTTTGCGCCTGCCGACCGGACCCGGCGACTGGCACCGTCCTTGCTCTCCGTGGAATGACAGCGCGGTCCCGCGCCGCGGGGCGTTCGCGAGGAGGGCCCGGCGGCAAGGATTCCGCGAGCCGTCGAAGAGAGCGAGGGGCCTGCCGGTGTGCCTGGGAATACCGGGGCGCGTGATTTCGGTCGAAGAGAATCCTCTTGGGATGACCCAGGGAAGGGTCGCCTTCGGAGGAATCACGAAGGATGTCTGTCTGGCCTACGTTCCCGGCGTCGCGGTCGGGGACTACGTCGTGGTCCACGTCGGGGTCGCGATCCCTAGGGAAGGGTTCGGCGTCCTGACGCGCATCGACGTCAAGGAGACTCTGGAAAAGAAGCTCGGGGTCGCGCTCGCCCCCTACCTGATCCTGGGCGCCTGCAACCCGCATCTGGCGCGGCGGGCGCTCGAACTGGAGCCCCGGAGGGGAGTCCTGCTGCCATGCAACGTCGTGGTGCGCGAGCTCGCCCCCGGCAAGACGCGCGTCGAGGCGGTCAATCCGGAAGCGATGGCGGATCTGTTCCCCGGGATGGAACTCGAGAGCGTCGCGCACGAAGCCCGGCTGCTGCTGCGCGCCCTCGACACCATCGGGGCCCCCGTCCCGACCTGACCGCCTGAGCCCGCCGCCCCGCGGCGCGGGGCGACCGCCTACTTCACCGTCTCGGCGCCGTAGCGCTCGCGATAGAAGGCGTCGATCCTCGCCCGGTCCTCGGGGGACATGCCCTTGAGCCAGGCGTGCTCGGGGGAATCGAGGACCGCCTTGAGCGCGCGCGTGACCTGGGGATCGCCGCGCCCGGCTTCGCGCGCCTTCGGGAGGAAATCGAAGTAGAAGCGCTCGGCGACCTCGAAGAAGCCGTGCCACTGGGTGTAGTCCGGTCCCTGCATCGATACGCCCATGCGGGCCCGGCGCCCCTCGTGATGCCAGAGGCGGTAGAAGCTCCACTCGATCTCCTCGTCGAACGGGGTGGGCGTCAGCAGATGACGGGCGCGCAGCGCATCCATCACGCTCTGCGCCGGAACGGCGAACTTGCTGTTCCACATCTCCACGGTCGCGTCGAAGCTGGTGTAGAAGGCGGCGATGAAATCGGGCGCGTGGCAGTTGGCGCAGACGTCCTTCATCGCCTCGCGTTTCTTCTCCCACTCGTCCAGCTTCCTGCTGATCACCGGACGAAGCGTCCAGGAGATGCGCGCTCCCACGTCGTGCGTCACCGGCTGGTTCCGGGTCGCGGACATGTGGCAGGTCGCGCAGGTCGGGGCGGCGGTGTAGTCGACGCCGAGCACCCAGGATTCGGAAGAGAGGTTCATCTCGGCGAGGCGCGTGCGGAAGGCGATGCCGTGCTTGGACTCCTCGTAGATCTCGATCTGGGGATGATCGGGGCCCATGTGGCACTTGCCGCAGACTTCGGGCTGCCGCGCCATGGCCCGGCTGAACGCGTGACGCGAGTGGCAGGCCGAGCAGGCGCCGCGCGAGCCATCGAGATTGACCCGGCCGATTCCGGTGTTCGGCCAGGTGGTCGGATCGAGCATCGGCTTGCCGGTCTTGTCCTTCCTGACCGTTCCGTCCTTCTCCTTCGCGAAGGCGACGGTCGACCCGTGACACTGCCAGCAGCCGTTCACCGCCGCCAGGCGTCCTTCGATCACCTCGCCCAGGACGTTGTCGAGGCTGCCGATGAACTGAGCGGCCTGCGAGTGGTGCGAGTGCTGGAACTCGCGCGCGATGTCCTGATGGCACGCGCCGCAGTCGGCCGGGCTGACGATCGTCGCGATCCATTTCCCCTCGTGCTGAAAGGCGTCGGGCTCCTTTTCGTCTGCTCGGTGACACTCGTAGCAGCCGACGCCGAGCTGGGCGTGCCGGCTGTCGGTCCACTGGGCCGCGATCACGGGCGTCTTCTGCTCGTGGCACTGCAGGCACTTGGCGCTGTCGGCGCCGACGACCGGCCTCGGCTTCGGGTGGATGCGCTCCTTGCCGCCCTCGACCCAGGCGACGACGAGAAGCGAGCCGAGGAACAGGAACGACAGGGCGGCGACGATCATCCTCTTCTGGTCAAGTGTCACGGAGGCACCTCAATGAGTGGCGAAGGCTTCCCAGACGGTCAGCACCACGAGCGCGCACACGGCCAGGATCCCGAGTCGCACCGACAGCTCGCTGGCCGGCCTGCGCCTTCGGATGGCCGCGTCGACGAAGGGCCAGGCGAGGGCGAGGAAGCCGAAGAATCCGATCGACAGGACCGCGAACGTCAGACCGGTCAGCTTCAGCCAGCGGAAGGTCCAGAAGAAATACCACTCCGGCTTGATGTGCGGCGGCGTCTGCAGCGGGTTGGCCTTCTCCGCCAGGCCGACCGGGAAGATGACCGCGAGACAGGTCAGGACGAACGCCAGGCCGATCCCGACGATGAGCTCGGTCATCACGTGGTCGGGAAAGAACGGGAAGGTCTTCTTCTCCTCCGAGCCGCGCAGCTTCGGGCTTTCGAACTCGAATTCGGTGACGCCGTGCAGCCGGAACAGGAGCACGTGCGCTCCCAGCAGGGCGGTGATCAGGGCGGGCAGGATGCCGATGTGCAGGATGAAGAACCGGGTCAGCGTGTTGTCCCCGACCATCTCGCCACCGCGCAGGAGGCGGGCGAGATAGGGACCGATGATCGGCACCGCCTCGGTCAGGTTGCCCGCCACCGTCGCGCCCCAGTACGACAGCTGCTCGTACACCAGCGAGTACCCCGTGAAGCCGAAGAACAGCGTCGCCCCCAGGAGGCCGATCCCGATCATCCAGTTCAGCTCGCGCGGCTTGCGATACGCTCCCGTGAAGAACACCCGCATCATGTGCAGGATGACGGCGGCAATCATCAAATTTGATGACCAGCGATGGATGCTGCGCAGAAACCAGCCGAACGGCACGATCGTGCTGACGCGCTTCACCGACTCGTACGCCTGCGAGGGATCGGGCACGTAGTAGAACGACAGCAGAATGCCGGTGACCGCCTGCACCGCGAACAGCATGGCCGGCGTTCCGCCGAGGCACCACCACCAGTGCTTCAGATGGTTGGGGACCGGCTCGTTGGAGGAGTAGCGCAGCGCGTCCAGGTCGATCGGCAGGCGCCGCTGCAGCCAGCGGCCGGCCCGGCTCTTGGGAAGAGGGAGCGGCCGCCCGCCGTGCGGAGCGACCGGCTCGCCGGCCGGCGGGGCCGTCGCGTCCTGGTTCATGGCTGAATCGTCTCCTCGATGTCGATGAACAGATTCTGGCCGACCCTGCTGATGGCGTAGCGTTTGAGGTTCTTCCCCTCCTCGGCGGGCGGGCCGGCGATCGCCGTGCCGTCCTTCTCGAACACGCCGCCATGGCAGGGGCAGACGAAGCGACCCTGCGCCCCCTCGTAGTGCACCTTGCAGCCGAGGTGAGGGCAGACGTCGGACAGGGCCACGATCTCCGTTCCGGTGTCGGTGACCAGCGCCGTGCCGCCGTCCGGCAATCGGTACGCCTTTCCTCGTCCGGTCGGAACGTCGGCCGCGGGGGCGAGGAAGATGCGCCGCTTCAGCCGGATCGCCTTGAGGGGGTACAGATAGCGGGCCGCGATGCCGCCGACCGAGGCGGCGATCGATCCGAGCCCGACCATCAGGGCCACGCGCACGATGAAGCTCCGGCGACCTCCGCCGGACACGGCGCGTTCGGCGTCCGCCTCCATCGTCATCTCTCTCCCGCGAACGAGTTGTCGCGCCAGGCGACCATTCCCGGACGCATCGGCACGTGGCACTGCAGGCAATTCGTGCGGTCGGGGTGCGGGGTCGCGATCGGGCTTCCCCCGTAATTGTCGTGGCAGCCGAGGCAGTTCGAGCGGCCATCCAGATCGTGCGGGATGGTGGGGGGCGCGCCGGCGTAGGCGCGCGATCCGCGCGCCGGATCGCGCCGGCCGACGAAGGTGTTGCGCGCCAGCCCGGCGCTGCCCGCCGTCTGTTCGACGTGGCACTGCCGGCAATTCGTCTGCCGCGGGTGCGGTGTGCTGGGCGCCAGGCGGCCGTCGTCCAAGCGCAGGCCCCGCTCGTGGCAGGAGAGGCAGTTCTGCCGCTGCAGCGCCTCGACCGCATGCGGGATCACCGGCGGGGCCCCGTCGTAGGCGCGCTGCGCCTCCCGGTACGAGGCGCGTGCGCCCGGAGGCGTCGAGGCCCGGCAACAGGCGAATCCGACCGCCAGCAGGACGAGGACGGTCCGGGCGCCGGCGCGGAGCGCGCCACGGGTCACGCCTTCTCCAGCCGCACGGCGCACTTCTTGTAGTCCGGCTCCCGGCTGATGGGGCAGTAGGCGTCGAGGGTCACGTCGTTGATGAGTCGCGACTCGTCGAAGAAGGGGACGAACACCAGCCCTCGCCGCGGGATCGAGCGGCCGTTGATCGACGCCGGCAGGACGCAGACGCCGCGACGGGAGACGACGCGGACCGGATTCCCGTCGGTGATCGCGAGGGCGCGCGCGTCCTCCGGGTGAATCTCGACGTACGCCTCGGGAACCGCCCGGTACAGCTCCGGGATGCGCCTCGTCATCGTGCCGGTGTGCCAGTGCTCCAGCACGCGGCCGGTGCACAGCCAGAACGGGTAGTCCTTGTCTGGCACCTCCGGCGGCGGCTCGAACGGACGGGCCCAGATCACCGCCCTGCCCTCGTCGTCATGGTTCTTGTAGAACTCGATCCCCGCTCCCTTGCTCACATAGGGGTCCTCACCCTCGACGTAGCGGCGCCGCGTCTCCCGCCCGTTCACTACCGGCCAGCGCATGCCGCGGCTGGCCTTGAGCTCCTCATAGGATGCGATGTCCTTGCCGGTGCCGAGAGTAAATTGTCGATACTCCTCGTAGAGAGCCTGCTCCATCGATTTGGCTCCCGACGCCACCTGGGGGTCGTCGAACAGCGCGCCGTGTCCCATGCGCCGCGCCACTTCGACGATCTGCCAGAGATCCGGCCGCGCCTCGCCCGGTGGGTCGATCATCCTGACCCAGTGCTGCGTGCGGCGCTCGGTGTTGCCGAACATTCCCTCCTTCTCGACCCACATCGCGGATGGCAGCACCACGTCGGCCACCTGCGTCGTCGCGGTGGGATAGACGTCGGAGACGACGACGAACGTGTCGTCGCGCTGGCAGGCCTTCCGGTAGCGCGTCGCGTTCGGCAGCGTCTGCATCGGGTTCGTCGTCTGGATCCAGATCGCCTTGATCGTGCCGCGATCGAGGGCGCGGAACATCTCGACGGCGTCGTGCCCGGGCCGCGTCGGGATCGTCTCCGCCGGCACCTTCCATATCGAGGCCGCCTTCGCCACGTGCTCGGGGTTGGTGACGACCATGTCGGAGGGGAGGCGGTTGCACGCCACGCCGACCTCGCGCACGGTGCCGCACGCGGACGGCTGACCCGTCAAGGAGATGGCGGTCTCTCCCGGGCGCCCGAACTTGCCGGTCAGGAAGTGCAGGTTGTAGATCAGATTGTTCATCCAGGTGCCGCGCGTGTGCTGATTCACCCCCATGGTCCAGAGCGACACGACCTTGGTCCTGGGATCGCCGTAGAGGGCGGCCAGCTCCTCGATGCGGCCGGCCTCGAGGCCGCACAGGGCGGCGGACTTTTCGGGGGAGTAGTCCCGCAGGAAGCGGGCGTATTCGTCGAAGGAGATCCGCCGCGGCTCGTCCTTGAACTTGAAGTCGTCCTCGAGACCGTAGCCGATCGAGGTCTTCCCCTGCTTGAACACCGTGTGGCGCTCGAGGAACGTCCGATCGATCCGGCCGTCCCGCACCAGGCAGTGGGC
>DATFVU010000059.1:0-13919 GCA_035260145.1 Candidatus Polarisedimenticolia bacterium
GGATGAGGCGGGAGACCGGGGGTTGCTCATGCTGGATGGGCCCTCCGAGTCGTTCAGGTCGCGGGACTGTACCTTGGGACGCGTGAGAGTGTCAACGGAACTCGTCTATACTACGCGCTCTCCGGGGACCCGGGCGGTCCCTGGAATGGAGCGGACGACGAACACGACGCGGGCGCTGCCGTGTCTGCTGGTCCTGTCCCTGGTGACCGCGGGCTGCCGCGGCTCCGGGAAGGGATCGATGCCCTCGACGAAGAGCGACGACACGCGCCCTTATCTTCTCGAGACCGTGGGCGAGTTCGCCGTGTCGCGCCTCTACGCCGACGGCTTCGAGGAGCTGCCACAGAAAGACCGGATCCTCGCCTTCTACCTCTACCGGGCCGCCCTCGCCGGGCGCGACATCTTCTACGACCAGATGGGCCGCGACGTGCTGGAGATCCGCGACCTCCTGGAGGAGATCCTGACGCACCCCCGGTCCGTCGATCCGCAGTTCCGCGATCAGCTGCTGCGTTACCTGAAGCTCTTCTGGATCAACAACGGCAACCACAACGATCGGACCCGGCAGAAGTTCGTGCCGGAGTTCACCTTCGACGCGCTCGTGGCCGCAGCACAGGCGGCGGAGAGCGGCGGGGCCGGTTTCAGGCTCGCCTTTGGAGAGACTCTTCCCAAAAAGCTCGAGCGCTTGAGGCCCGCGATCTTCGACCTCGCCGTGGATCCCCTCTCCACCTGCAAGACGCCCCCGCCTGGCCAGGACATCCTGACCTGCAGCAGCGTCAATTTCCAGGAGGGGTTGACCCTGGCCGACCTGAAGGGATTCCGCGAGACGCACGCGCTGAACTCGCGTCTGCTGAAGAAGGACGGCCGGATCGTCGAGGAGATCTACCGCGCCGGCCGTGACGGCGTGCCGCCGGGCCGCTACGCCAAGGAGCTCAAGGTCATGATCGGTTTCCTGGAGAAGGCGCGCGCCTTCGCCGACGAGACCCAGGGCGCCGTCCTCGGCCACCTGATCGACTATCTGGCGACCGGCGACCCGGAGGCGTTCCGCGCCTACGACATCGCCTGGGTGCAGCACGAGACGCCGGTCGACGCGATCCTCGGATTCATCGAGACCTACAAGGATCCGCGCGGCCAGAAGGGGGCCTACGAGGGGATCGTCCACTTCGTCGACCCGCGCATGACGAAGCTGCAGAAGGACCTCGCCTCCCTGGCGCAATATTTCGAGGACCGCGCCCCCTGGGAGGAGGCGTACAAGCGGAAGGGGTTCACCGCGCCGATCGCCAACGCCGTCAACGTGCTGCATGCCGGAGGCGACTCCGGTCCGATGCCCCCGATCGGCGTCAACCTTCCGAACGAAGAGGACATCCGCGAGCGCTACGGCAACAAGAGCGTGTCCCTGGTGAACGTCATGGACGCGTACAACCGGGCGTCACACGGCCGCGTGGTCGAAGAGTTCTTCCTGCCGGAGGACCGTGCGCTGCAGACGAAATACGGCGCGACGGTGGACCTGCTGCAAACGACGATGCACGAGGTCCTCGGCCACGCGTCGGGCAAGGTCGGCGACAATCTCAAGGGGGATCCCCGGGAGCACCTGCGCGAGTACTACTCGGCGCTCGAGGAGGCGCGGGCGGAGCTGATAGCGCTCCACAACTTTTTCGACCCGAAGCTGGTCGAGGTCGGAGTTCTGCCGTCTCCCGAGGCGGCGGAAGCGGCCTATCGGGATTACGCCGCCAGCGACCTGATCATGTTGCGGCGCGTCCGCAAGGGGGATGTCCTGGAGGACGACCACATGCGCGCCATTCACCTGATCGTCTCGTACGTGCGCGGCACCACGGCGGCGATCGAGACGGTCAAGCGCGACGGCAAGACCTATTTCCGCGTGGCCGACATCGCCGCCATGCGGAAGGGCGTGGCCGAGCTGCTCAAGACACTGCAGCACATCAAGGGCACGGGCGATTATCAGGCCGCGCGCGACCTGACCGAGCGCTACGCCGTTCGCATCGACCCCGCCCTGCGCGACGAGGTGGTGGCGCGGGCCGAGCGGGCCTCGATCCCGTCGTACGTCGCCTACGTCATGCCCGACGTGGTGCCCGTCCGGAACGACGCCGGTGACGTGCGGGACGTCCGCGTCGAGTACAGGTCCGATTTCGCCACGCAGATGCTCAAGTACTCCGGAAAGCTGCCGCTCGAGGAGGCTGTCCCCGCCCCCTCCCCTTCCGGAGCCTCGCGGTAACACCCCGCCCGAATCGCGGGTCGCTCCCTGGCCCGCGTCCAGAACCCGCCGCCCCTGGATGGCCGGTCGGGCCGTGGAAACCTATATTGTCCGGGGCCGGCCCCGGCCGCATCGCGAGGAGCGTCATGAAGCCGACTCCCCTATTGAAGCGCCCGTGTCCAGGGCTCGCCACCGCATTCGTGGCGATCGGCCTGGCCGCGCTCCTCTCCGGCTGCCTCGCCTTCCGCCGGTACGACATGACGCGTATCCACCAGGACGCGGCCGCCCTTCCGCGCAACCCCGTCATCGTCATTCACGGCTTCATCGGCAGCAAACTGATGAATCGTCACACCCAGGAGTCGGTCTGGGGCCGCGTGATGAACGCGCTGTTCCGCGGCAAGCCCGACGATCTGTCCCTGCCGATCGACCGGCTCCCCCTGAGCGAGAACCGGGACGACCTGGTGCCGTACGCGATCTGCGAATCGATCCTCGGGGTCAAGTTTTACGGGGCGATCCTGCAGGCCCTGCGCGAGGTGGGGGGCTACCAGCTGGGGGACATCAACAACCCCGGGCCCGGAGACACCGCCTTCATCTATTACTACGACTGGCGCCGCGACAATACCGAATCGGCCATCGGCCTGGGGCGGGCGATTCGCAAGATCAAGGCGCGTCTGAAGGCCCCCAACCTCCGTTTCGACATCGTGGCCCACAGCATGGGCGGCTACCTGGCCGAGTACTACTTGAAGTTCGGAATGGTGGATGTGCTGGACCATCCCGACACGGCGCCGGTGACGTACGCGGGTGCTTCCGACATCGGCCGTATCGTAACCATCGGAACGCCGCAGCGCGGCACGATGTCGGCCTTCCGTATCCTGAACAACGGCTTCGCCCGCACCATGTCGACGCGTGAGATCTTCAGCATGCCCTCGGTCTACCAGCTCCTGCCGGACGTCCCGGACGGGCACTTTCTCGACATGGAGGGGAATCCGGTGGAGGTGGACCTCTACGACGCCCGGACCTGGGTGGCGAACCGCTGGTCGATCTGGAACCCGCGACATGCGGAGGGTGAAGCGCCGCAGCCGCAGGCCGAGCGATTCCTGCAGGCGGCGCTCGACCGCGCCCGGGCCTTTCACAGCGCGCTTCGCCGGACCTCGCCGGGCACGGTCCCACCGGTGCCGGTCCACCTGTTCGGCTCGGACTGCGTCCCCACCCTCGATCGCGTCGTCCTGAACCCGACCCCGGAAGGCACCGAGATCCTTTTCAACGAGGGGACATCCCCCTATCGCAACGCCCGGGAGCTCGAGAAGCTGATGCTGGCCCCGGGCGACGGAACCGTCACCGCCGATTCGCTGGTGGATCTGGCGTCGGGGCCGCCCCCTTCGGCGACCGCCTCGACGTTCTTCTTCTGCGCCACCCACGGCCTCCTGCCGGCCAACCGGGGCTTCCAGGACAACCTGTTTTACGTTCTCCTGGGCAGCGGTGCGCGCAAGGCGTCGGTGGTCCCCGCCGTCCAGGGCGGCTGAGACTCCGAGCCCGTTATCTTTATTGAAATGACGGAAAGGAAACGGCCCCGCTCAGGCCCGCGGGGCGGAGGACGGGGCGGTCGCCGCGGCCACGCTCACGGCGGACGCGCGGGCCGAGATCCTGAGCATCAGCTTGAAGAGCAGCGACAGCGCCAGAGCGCCGATGCCGAGGCTGAACATCACGCACAGGAAAATGACTGCGAACAAGAAGAACATGTCCATAACAGCGTCAACCTCCTGCAGAAAACCGGGGGTGGCGTGAGCCGCCACCCCCTTTTTTGTTTTAGTCCTTCAACGCGCGCGCAAGGCTAATATAGGCACCCGCGTTCGTCAAGCAAGGCACGCATTTCGTGATCAATCCGCCGCCTCGTCGTCGGGCTGCCCGGCCGGGGCGTCGTCGATCGTGCCGCCCATGCGGTCCAAGTTGCTCACGGCGGCCTCCGAACCGCCCGCCTGAACGGCCTTGGCGTACGCGGCTTTCGCCTTGTCGACCTGGTTCGTGTGCTCGTAGGCCATGCCGAGGTTGTTCTGGAAGACGCCGATCCCCGACTGCAGGCGGACCGCTTTCTCGAGATACGGCACCGCCTCCGGGAAGCGCCCCCCCTGGATGAGCGTGTACCCGAGATTGTTCTGCGCGTAGGCGTTCGTCGGGTCTTTTTCGATGGACGTCTTGAACGACTCGATCGCCTCGTCCGTTCGGCGAAGGTTCAGCAGGGCGCGCCCGCGAACGTTGTGCGCCGCGGAGCTCTGCGGATCGATCGCGATCGCCTCATCGGAGGACTTGAGCGCCTCCTCGAAGCGCCCCGCGTCATTGAGGACGCGGCCGAGGTTGACGCGCGCCTTGACCGAGGCCGGGTCCAGCGACGCGGCCGAGGTCAACGATTCGATCGCCCCGTCGCGCTTCCCCTCTTTCCAGAGCGAGATTCCCAGAAGGTACGTCGGGTAGAAGCGATCGGGGTGATTCTGGACCTCGGCCTCGAGATAACGCGTCGCGGAGCCGAAGTCGCCGTCCTTGAAGAACGTCTCTCCCTTGCCGTAATACGTTTCGCCCTTCTCGAGCACCAGGCTCGGCGCGACCGGTCCGGGCGTCACGCCCTCCGTCCCGGGGATCGACACGGGAGCCGGCGGCTCCGTGGGCCCGAGCTTCGCCGGCACGATCCCCTGCTCGGCGCGCCTCTCCTCCGCGGTTCGACTCTTCGATTCCATGCCGATCCAGATCACCGCTCCGATCGCGACGGCGGTCGCCGCTCCTCCACAACTCAGAATCAACCTCCCTGTTCTGCTCATGCTCATGACTTGGTTCCTCCTTGCCGCCTGCGCATTGCGAGGGAGGTGCCAGGGCCCGGTCGTCATCGAACGAGTTGCGGCAACGAGCTCTGCCGCGGGCACTTGGAGGCGGGGAGGCGGCGGGCGGGTTGCCGGGGCCGCCCACTCAGGAGGGAGCGTCGTGTCGCGCCGGCCACGCGTCGCTGCCCCGTGCACACACGCCGTGGGCCGGCGCACACGCGGGGCGCGGGCGCGCCGCGCGTCCACCCGGCCCGCTCCGGCCGTCAGTCCGCGGGAGGGGTGATGCCGAGGGCTTTCAGCTTCTTGTAGAGGTGGCTGCGTTCCAGGCCGAGCTCGCGCGCCGTCTTCGCCATCTGCCAGCGGTTGCGCTCGAGCGCCGTCCTCAAGGCGGCGCGCTCCGTCTCCTCGAGGATCTCCTTGAGCGTCGGTTTCCTCGCGGCGAGGATCTCGCCGCCGGCGCGCCGGGTCGCGGGGGGCGGCGCCTGCGCGGGGGCGGGCCGAGGAGCGGGCAGGACGGCGCGCGTCTCCGCCTCCGAGATCGTTTCTCCCGCCGCCTGCAGCGCCAGGCGCTCGACGAGGTTCCTGAGCTCGCGCACGTTCCCCGGAAAATCGTGGTCCAGCAGAAGGCGCAGGGCCTCCTCGGAGAATCCGCGGGCGCGGGTCACTCCCTCGCGCCGGGCGAGATCCAGGAAGTGGGCCGCCAGGGCGGGCAGGTCGTCGCGCCTGTCGCGCAAAGGCGGCACGACGATCGGCAGGACGGCGAGGCGGTAGTACAGGTCCTGGCGAAAGGCACCCGACGTCATGGCGGCGCCGAGATCGCGATTGGTCGCCGCGATGACGCGCGCGTCGACGCGGAAGGGGCGCTCGCCGCCGAGGCGCTCGACGGTCATGGTATCGAGAACGCGCAGGAGCTTGGCCTGGAGCGGGGGCGGTATCTCGCCGATCTCGTCCAGGAACAGCGTGCCGCCCTGGGCCCGCTCGAACCGGCCCGCCCGGCGGCTCAACGCCCCGGTGAACGCCCCCTTCTCGTGACCGAACAGCTCGCTCTCGAACAGGTCGGCCGGCAGGGCCGCGCAGTTCACCTCGACGAACGGCCCGTCGCGGCGCGCCGACCCCTCGTGAACGGCCCGCGCCACGAGCTCCTTGCCGGTGCCGTTCTCCCCCGTGATCAGGACGGTGCTCGGGCTTCCCGCCGCCCGCGCGATCTCGCGACGCATCGCCTGCATCGCCCCGGACTCCCCCACCAGCGGATTGCGGGCGGCGAGAACACCGCGCAGCTCGCGGTTCTCGCGCTTCAGCACGGCGAGGGCCAGTGCGTTGCGGGCACTGAGCATCAACCGATCGGGGTCGGGAGGCTTCTCGATGAAGTCGTGGGCGCCCTGTTTGACCGCCTCCACCGCCTTCTCGATGCTGCCATGCCCGGTGAGGACGATCACGGGAGCATCCAGGCCGAGCGCCGTCATTTCCTGAATGACGGAGAAACCGTCGCGCTTCGGCATCTTCAAATCGATGACCAGCAGATCGACGTCCTCGCGGCGCAGGAGTCCGAGGGCCTCCTCGCCGTCCGCCGCCAGAAGAGCCCGGTGACCCTCCAGCTCGAACAGGCGCTGAACCGACACCCGGATGTTCTTCTCATCGTCCGCGATCAGGACCGTCGCCACGCCCTCTCCTCCGGGGCCGCGGCGCTTTCGCCGCGCTCCCCCGCCTCGCCTCCCGCCGCTCCCGCCCAGGGTAGGAGGATGCGGATCTCGGCCCCCCCATCCGGGTGGTTTCCCGCCTCGATCCGCCCACCGTGGTCCAGAACGATGCGCCTTGCTATCGCCAGCCCAAGTCCGCTGCCGCCGGAGCGCGTGGAGACGTACGGTTCGAACAGACGGCGCCGGATCTCGTCGGACAGCCCGGGGCCGGTGTCCCGAACGCGCAGCTCCGCCCCCTCCTCGCGCGATCTCGTGCTGACGGTGACGGCGCCCCCCTCCGGTCCTATCGCCTGCACGGCGTTCACCAACAGATTGTTGATCACCTCGCTCATGCGGTCGGGGTCGATCGGCACCGGCTTCAGCCCGGGATCGAGGTCGGCATCGACGCGGGCCCGGGCGCTGTTCTCGGCGTGCAGCGGGAGCAGGCTCTGGACCAGGGCGTTCAGGTCGGCCGGGCGCGGCCGCGACGGCGGCAGGCGGCCGAACCGGGAGAAGTCTTCCAGGATGCCGCGCATCCTCTGGATCTCCTCCTGAATCGTCCGCACGCCTTCCTCGAAGGCCTGGTCGAACTCCTCGGGTCGCTTCTGACGCGTCCGGACGAGCCCCTCCAGCGTCAGGGCGATCGGCGAAAGCGGGTTCTTGATCTCGTGGGCCACGCGCCGCGCGACGTCTTCGGCCGCCGCCAGACGCTCCGTCTGGCGCAGTCGCTCGCGGCTCGCCGAAAGGCTCCGCGCCATGCGGTTGAAGGCGCCGACGAGGGCGCCGATCTCGTCCGTCCCTTCGGGCGCGTCGATCGGCTCGTAACTCTCCCGGGCGATTTGCTCGGACATCCGCTCCAGACGCCGCAGCGGAACGGTCACGCCGCGCGTCAGGGCGTATCCGATCAGAAGCGAGCCGAGCGTCCCGGCCACCACCACGGTCAGGGCCAGGAGGGTCAGGGAGGATGACAGCCGGAGCAGGCGCTCCTGCGACACCGCCGCGACCAGCGTGCCGATCGCCACGCCATTCTGGTCGCTGAGGCGAATCATCCGGAAGGTGTGCGGAACCCCCCGGATATCGTAGTCGCCCCGGTCGGCGCTCGAATCATTCCAGCCGGGCGGCTCGGGCAGGGGGTTTTCCGGATCGCCGGCGGTCAGGATCGTCCCGTCCCGATCGAGCAGGAGGGCCCGCACCGTCCCTCCCGGGGACAGTCGCCGGAGAAAGGTGGAATCGATGAACCGACCGCCCACCACCTGGAGGGTGCCGCCGGGAAGCGTCACCGCACGGCGGGCTTCCAGAGTAAGGACCCGGCCGATGCCTGGCGTGATGGTCTCCGCGAGAAACGACGAGGAGGTCTCCGAAAGTCGGAGCTTCTCGGAATCGACCCGGCCGACGTCCGCCGGCGCCTGCCCGGACGACAGGACGACTCCCGCGGCGTCCAGGATGGTCAGGCAGTCGAGACCGACGTCCTGCATCAGGCGCCGCGCGGCATCCGAAAGGTTCGGGATCGGCACGGCGGAGGGTGGGCCGCCTCCGGGCCTGGCCGGGGCGCGGTATCGAGGATCCTCCTCGAGAAGGCTGGCGACCGTCGCCAGGGCCGCGATGTTATCGGCCCCCTCGCGCTCGATGGCGGCGCGGAACTCGGAGAGCGCGTCCTCGATCCGGCCCAGGTCTCCGGCGCGCACCAGGCTCAGGACGCGATTGCGGGTGAACCAGACAACGGCGCCGGGCGGCGCCAGGCTGAGGACCAGGAGCAGAGCGGTCAGACGCGCCCGCAGGCCGAGTCTCATGACGCGAAGATACCACGCCACCCGGCGGCTGATCCGCGCGCCGTCCCGCGACGGTCCTTGGAGGATGCGTCCGGCGGGCTAGCGAATCTCCGACTTCAAGACCTTGCCGGAGGTGAACCGCACCACGCGACGGGCTGGAATCTGAATGGGAGCGCCGGTCTGCGGGTTCCTTCCGGTGCGGGCTCTGCGCTTCGCGATGGTGAACGTCCCGAATCCCACCAGGCTGGCGCGTTCTCCCCTTTTCAGGGTCTTGGTGATGTGCTCTAAGAGAGAATCGATCACGCGCGCCGCCTGGACCTTGGTCATCTTGGTGTCCCTCGAGACCCGGGCGGTCAACTCAGCCTTATTCATCAACACACCTCCTGAAAGAACCGGCGCTGTTTCTGTCTTGTAAACGGAACGACAAGTGGTCGGCTTATAGCAAATGCACCCCGGGTTGTCAAATGAGCGTAGAGCCCAGTCTTTTCCAGCGTTTATGCCTCACTTTCAGTGGCCGAAATAAGCGGCGTCGCTTGGGCCTTTTTCGAATTTCCATCGCGATTCGGTCCGCCTGGCTGATCGCTTCGCGCGCGGCTTCGTCGAGCGCCGCCCGGACATACCGAATATAATGACCGGCGCCCGGATCCCTCGGTGTCCGGGCGTTTCGCGGAGATGGACATGTCGACACTCCTGCAGATCGAGCTCCCGCGGCGGCGGCACGGATCGAAACCCTCGGGCGATGCGCGCGGCCTGCTGAAGCCCCTGGCACGGCGCGTCGGCAGAGCCATTCAGGACTTCCGGCTGATCGAAGACGGCGATCGGATCCTGTGCGCCATGTCCGGCGGCAAGGACTCGTACGCGATGCTTCACCTGCTCGAGCATCTGAGGCAACGCGCACCGGTGCGCTTCGAGCTTGTGGCCGTCACGGTCGACCAGGGATACCGAGGCTTCAAGGCCGACGTCCTGGAGCGCTATTTCAAGGAACGCGGTTTCGAGTACAGGATCGAGCGAACCAACATCGCCGAGGTGATCGACGACACCATGCCGCTGGGGGACACGCACTGTTCCATGTGCGCACGGCTGAGACGCGGAGTGCTGTACCGCATCGCCCCGGAGCTTGGGTGCAACAAGATCGCGCTGGGACACCACGCCGACGATCTTCTCGAAACTCTGCTGATGAGTCAGTTCTTCAACGGCGAAATCTGCTCCATGCCGCCGCTCCTCAAGGCGCGCGACGGCCGGAACACGGTGATTCGGCCGCTGTGCTACGTCTGGGAAGACGAAATCGTGCGCTTCGTCGCGGAAATCGGCTTTCCCGTCATCTGCTGCGCCTGCCCCGCGTGCGGCGACAACTCGCTCAAGCGCAAACAAATGAAGCTCCTGTTGCAGCGGCTCGAGTCGGAGCACGCGGGGATCAAGACCTCGCTCCTACGCGCGCTTTCGAACATCCGGACCGGGCATCTTCTGGATCGGCGCTTCCTCGCCGGTCTGGATGGGGTGCGACCGGTCGAGCGCTCGGGGACCCGGAATCCCGCCGGGGACGCGTAGCGATCGGAGACGAAAAAAAAGGGCGGTGGCCTACCTACGATGGCCACCGCCCCGTCGCAGGCGGAACAACTGCCTGCTGGAGGGAGAGAAAATCGGTCGCCGTCAGAGGACTCTCTGGCTCGCCGCAAACCAGCAAGACTTCTGAAAAGCGACCGGGTTTAAAGCCTTCTGCTTCGAGAACTCCTTGCTATTACAACATGACAATACTGTCAAAATTGTAATTGTCAAGTAAAAAAATAACGGGGTACACTGCGGGCAGCGAACTCCGATTAGACGCAGTATATATCCGCGATCCGGGGACCTGAATCCCTGGGGAAGTCATTGGCGCTCAAGCAATCGCTCTCTCATCGGCACTCGTCTTGACCACCGCTCCGGGCGTCGCATAGACTCGCCGCCCCCATCGACCCCCGGGCCTCGGTCGTCAGTCCCCCGGTGGCAACAGGGAGCGCGCGTGTGATCCTTCGATCCCTCGGACGGGGATTCAGCGCGGCGGCGCGGCTGTATCGTGCCGGCCTCGTCCTGTATTTCGTCAACTTCGTGGTCGCCTGCGCCCTGGCGGCGCCGATGGCCGTCCTGATCGACGAGGCCCTGGGCCGCAGCCTCCTCGGGCACGACCTCGCCTCCAACTTCCGCTTCGAGGCGATCGTCGACTTCCTGAGCTCGCGCCAGGGCGTCCTCGGCGGCCATTTTCAGACGCTGGGGTTCGGCGCGCTGTTCTACGCCGTCCTTTCGACGCTTCTCACCGGGGGCGTGATCGATTCGCTGAAGAGCCCTCCGCGCGCCCCCTTCCTGCCCCGATTCATGGGCGGATGCGGTCGCTTCGCGTTCCGCTACCTGCGGCTCATCGTCTATCTCGCGATCGTACTCCTCGGCCTCTACTGGCTGAGCCGTGGATTGGATCACATGATCGCCGTCGCCTTCGATCAGTCCGATCACGAGGTGGCCGCCTTCTGGCTCATGCGCGGCAAACAGGGGCTGATGCTGGCCGCCCTGCTCCTCGTGGCGGCGATCTTCGACCTGGCCCGCGTGCTCACGGCGTTCGAGGATCGGACGCACATGATTGGAGCGCTTCTGACTTCGCTCGGCTTCGTGGGGCGCCACCTGACCTCCATTCTGCCCCTGTACGCCATTCTTTTCGGGCTCTCGCTCCTGCTGTTCGTCCCCTACCTGATCGCGGCCCACGCCCTGCTGCCGCCGGCCTCGATCATCCTGCTGTTCACAGCACAGCAGGTCGTGATGTTCCTGCGCCACTGGCTGCGTGTCGCGGGGATCGCCTCCCTGATGGCGCATTACCGCGCGGCGACCGCCTCGGCGCCGGAGACCGGCGAGGTCCTGGTCGGCTCGGGCGCGCCCGCGGCCGCCGCCCTGACTCTCGTCCTGCTCGCGGTCGGATCCGGAGGCGTGGGGGCCGCGCCGCCGGCCGCGACGGAGCCGCCCGGGGCCGCGGCGCCGGGCCGGCCTCCGCTCAGTCGCCGTGTCGTTTCCTATCGCATCGAGGCCAGTCTGGACCCGGCCCGCGCCACCGTGGCGGGCCGTGAGACCATCGAGTACCGCAATGTCACGCGCACCGCGATGAAGGATCTGGCCTTCCATCTCTATCCCAACGCCTTCTCGAACAGTCGCAGCACTTACATGCAAGGCATTTCCTGGAAGGACGAACAGACGCTCCGTCGGCTCGAGCGCATGGTGCGCGAGCGCTCCTGGGGGCAGATGAAGGTGACCTCGGTGCGTCTCGCCGGCGGACCCGACCTGACGGCGCTGGCGTCCATCGACGAGACCATGATGACCGTGCCGCTGCCACGGCCGGTGCCCCCGGGCGAGGCGGCGCGCGTCGACGTCGAATGGGAGACCGTTCTGCCGCGGACCTTTCACCGGATGGGCCGGTGGGGGGACCACTTCGATGTCATGCAGTGGTTTCCCAAGCTGGCGGTGTTCACCGACTCCGGCTGGAAGACCTACCCGTTCTACCGCCACTCGGAGTTCTTCGCCGATTTCGGCAGCTTCGAGGTCGCGCTCACGACGCCCCGGGACTACGTCGTGGAGGCGACCGGCGTGCCGGGCGAGCGGCGTGAGGGGACAGGCGGCACGCTCTCCGTCACCTACCGCGCCGAGGACGTGCACGACTTCGCCTGGATCGCCGACCGGAACGCTCTCGTGGAGAGGGCCACGTTCCGGGAGGGACCCTACGCCTCCTCGCCCGTGGAGATCCTGTACGTGCACCAGCCGTATCGCCGGCGCATGGCGCCGCGCATCATCGGCACCGTCGAGGCAGGCCTGCGATTCTACGGCGAGCGGTTCATGCCGTACCCCTACCCGCGCGTGGTGGTCGACGATCTTCCGATGGGCCTCGGCGGCGGGATGGAGTACCCGATGCTGTTCACCACGTCGATGGCGTGGTTCCTTCCGGAGTTCTACACGGCGCCGCAGGAGGTCACGCTGCACGAGTTCGGGCACCAGTACTGGTATGGCATCGTGGCCACCAACGAGTTCGAAGAGCCCTGGCTCGACGAGGGGATCAACAGCTACGTGACGCGCCGCGCCATGGAGACGCTGATGCCCAGGCGCCCCGGCCGCACGTCCGACGGCCTCCATCTTTACATCGGCACGCGCCTGCTCGGCGAAGGGCTCGAGGCGCCGCTCGGAGGGTTCACGCTCGATCTCGATCAGTGGCTGGGATTCCACGAGACGCCGTTCCGTCCGACCGACGACGGACTCCTTGGCTATCCCGTCAGCCCGTTCTATCTCGACCTGCCGGGCATGGGCGACGGTCTCTTCCTGTCGAGCAAGCAGGGGTACGCCGAGGTGGCACACGACGACGCGATCGCGACGCCCGCCTGGGGCTTCCGGCCCGGTTCCTACAGCAGCACGGTGTACGACAAGACCGACGTGGCGCTCGAAACGATCGGCCGACTCATCGGAAAGGAGACCCTCGACGAGGCGTTGCGCGAATACGTGAGGCGGTTCCGCTTCGCGCATCCGACCCGCGACGACTTTTTCGCGGTCCTCCGGGAGACGGCGGGCCGCGCCCGTCCCGGGATCGATCTGAAGCCGTTCATCGAGGCGCTCTTCCGCGGCACCGGCACTCTCGATTTCGCCGTCGCATCGCTTAGGAGCCGCGAGGCGAAGGGACCGCGCGGCCTGGTCCCCGCCGCACGCGCCGGGGAGAATCCCGCCGACCATCTGGAGGAGCCGCCCTCGGGGCGCGGAACGAAGCGCTTCGAGTCGGAGGTGATCGTGACGCGGGTCGGAGAGATCGCCCTCCCGGTGGAGATCCGGGTGCGGTTCGAGGACGGCACCGAGGCCCGCGAGTCCTGGGACGCACGCGAGACCTGGAAGCGGTTCACCTATGAGCGCGCGGCGCGCGCGCGCAGCGCCGAAATCGACCCGGGCGGGATCTACGCCATCGATCTCGACCGCACGAACAACTCGCTGACCCTCGACCGCAATGGACGGGCCATCGCCCCGCTCGCCCTGCACTGGCTGTTCCTCGTGCAGAACGAGCTCCACCTGGCATCGACGCTGCTTTAGGGACGGCCCGACAGGGACGCCTCACTGCTCGAAGCGCACCACCGTCTCCGCCTCGATCGCGGCGCGCGCAGCGGTCTGCGGCGGGGCCTTCTCGCGCTTGCCGGGAGCGCCGTCGATCTGTTTCGCTTCCCCGAGGATGGAGGAGGCCAGGTCATCGATCGAGGCGTCCACCTTGTAACGCCCCGCGGACAGGACCGGGCCGGCGCTGAACTCGAATCGCCGGACCTCTCCCGGAGCGAGCACGGACAGATCTTCGGCGAACCCGCGGAGCATGTCCGCTGTGACTTCGGGCGGCGGCGCCTCCCTGGTGACGCCTGGACGCGGTCGGCCGCCGGCTTTGGGTTCGGCGCGCCCCGGTTCCCGCTCGGGTGGCGCGGCTTCG
>DATFVU010000060.1:0-11296 GCA_035260145.1 Candidatus Polarisedimenticolia bacterium
CGAGCTGATCGGCCGAGAGGACCGGATAGGGCTCCGACCATTTCTCCAGGACGCCGCCCCCTTCCACACGCGCCGCCGGATCGATCCGCACCGGCCGGGCGAGGTCGATCGATCCCTCCTCGGCCCTCTTGAACAGGTGGAGAAGGATGGGCAGCTTGATGGTGGAGGCCGCGGGGTAGGTCGAGTCGCCGTTCCGCTCGAACAGGTCGTCCCCCGCCAGATCGCGGATGACGTAGGCCGAAGACCCCTCGAGCTCCGCGACCAGGCGGGACAGCCTTTCCACGAGCCGGCTTCGGAGGGCGGCGTGCTGCGGGTCGCGGGGCGGATCCTGCCGGGCGTCCGCGCGCGCGGCGCCGGCGAGCGCGCACAGACAAAGCGCGAGGATGCGGGCCGGCCTCATGCGCCCCAGAAGTCCCCTTCGATGCCGACCCCGGGCCCCTCCGGCAGGACGAGCCGCCCGTCCCGCACCAGAGCTCCGCGAAACGGATCGTCGGCGATCAGGAGGTTGCCGTCGAGGTCGGCGTGGTCCACGAGCGGCGACAGATGCGCGGCGGCGGTGATCCCGAGCGACGTCTCGATCATGCAGCCCAGCATGATCGTCATGCCGCACGAGCGCGCCTTTTCGATCATGCGCAGCGCCGCGCAAAGCCCGCCCGCCTTCTGCACCTTGACGTTGACGCCGTCGTAGGCCTGCGCCAGCGGATCGATGTCCTCGGCCGTGAGGGCCGCCTCGTCGGCGATCATCGGCATGTCGACATGGTCGCGGACGTACTTCGCCCCATCCCGATCGGAGGCCGGCAGCGGCTGCTCCACGAGCGCCACTCCCATTCCCTCCATCCAGCGGACCGCCTCGGCGGCCATCCGGGGATCGCTCCAGGCCTCGTTCGCGTCGACGTACAGCGGCTTGTCGGTGACGCGCCGGATCCCCTCCACGATCTCCCTGGCATGGGCCCGATCCACCTTGACCTTCAGCACCCGAAACCCGGCCGCCTGGCGGGCCTTTTCCTGCATGATCGCGATCGTGTCGATTCCGATCGACATCGAGGTCGCGGGCGCGCGGGCCGGATCGGCCCCGAAGGCGCGCCACAGGGGCACGCCGTCCTTTTTGGCCTCCCAGTCGTGCAGGGCGATGTCGATCGCGGCCCTGGCCGCGGGACAGCCCGGAAGCGCCGTCTCGATGCGTCGCAGGATCGCGTCATGTTGCGTCGCGTCGTCGCCGAGGAGCGGTGCTATGAGGTCGAGCGACCGCAGGACCGACGCGGCGTCCTCCGCGTAGCGCATGTTCGGCGCGGCCTCGCCCAGCCCCGTGATGCCGGCGCACGACAGGCGCGTCAGGACATTGGTCCTGGAGACACTCGAGCCTCGCGCGATCGACCACACCTGGCGCAGGCGCAGTTCGACCCGCGCCCGGTCCAAACGGAGGTTGTGACGCGCCATGGGCGTCCCGATGCGCCGGCTCAGCCCAGGATCGCCTCGAGACAGCGATCCGCGTCGGCCAGGTTTTCCAGCAGGGCGTCCGGCCGGAGCGAGCGCAGCACGTGCACCGGAGTCCACCCGGTGCAGACGGCGACCGAGCGGGCCCCGATCGATCGGCCGCACAGGACGTCGTGCTCGCTGTCCCCCACGAGGACGAGCTGACGGCCGGAAATGGAGGCCCCCAGGAGCCGGCGGGCGCGATCCAGCGCCAGGGCCGGCAGGCGGTAGCGGTCGGCGTCGTCGCTGCCGAAGCAGCTGAGCGAAAAATCAAAATAGTCTGTGATCCCGAAGGCCCCGAGCTTTATCCGCGCGCCCTCCTCGACGTTGCCGGTCAAAAGCGCGGTTCGGGCGTCGGAGCGCGAGGCGAGCGTCCTCAAGAGATCCCGCACTCCAGGAAACAGGCGCGCCTGCTCCAGGCTCGGTCGCTCGGCGAAATAGCGTAGATAGAGCCGGATCGATTCGGGGATCGCCTTTTCGAGCGCCGCTCCCTCGACTTTATGCGACGACAGGATGTCGCGGGCGATCTGCGGATCGGTGCGGCCGGAGAACGAATAGCCGTCGGGCGAAACCGGCCGCCCCGCGGCCTCCGACAGAGCGCGTGTAAAGGCCGCCCGCGCCGCGCCCGCGGTGGTCAGAAGCGTTCCGTCGATGTCGAACAGAATGATGGCGACCCGTCCCGCGGACGGGCCGCCCTGTTTGCTCTCGAATCTCATCGCGCGTGCAGTCTAGCCGCTGGGCGCCTCCGGATCAATGCGCCTCCGGCGGCGCGACTGCGCGGACCGCGGCTAAGGATCGATGATGGGCTTCACGGTCAGGTAATACGCCGCGAACGCGCCGTCGACCGTGGCGTTCGCCTCACCCGGTCCGGACAGGCACACTTCGGTGGCCATCGACCCGCAGGTGCCGCTGAGCTGACCCACGATCTGCGAGGACGCGTTGACGATGGGCGAGCCGCTGCTCCCGCCGTCGATGGCGCCGGTGATGTCCCGACTGTAGATGAAGTTGCCGCGCGGCCAGCCGCCGCACGTCCCGACGGTCGTATCGACGTTGTGCTGCGAATAGACCTGCGGCCCGAAGTTCGGGTTGCTGATCCGGTAGAGGTCCGCGCCGCTGGTGTTCGCGACGGGCGCGCTGGTCCATCCGAGAATGACCGAACCGGATGGCGGATTGGCGTTCAGGTGCAGCAGACTGAAGTCGCCCTTCTTTCCGGTCGCCGCCACGGTCGCTCCGCTCGTCTTGAACGGCCAGCCGGCGTTGTCGGGGCAGCCGTCGTTGCAGGTCATGGTCGCGAACCTCCAGTAGAACTGCGCGTTTCCCGCGCTGTTGTTCTTGGCGATGCAGTGGTTCGCCGTCAGGAAGAAGTTCCCCTGGGTCGGATTGTTGTCGGCGATCAGACCGCCGGTGCAGGTGTAGATGAAGTTGCCCTGGGCCCATTCGATCTTGGCGACGGCGGACTTGGCCGGGTTCGCGGCCGCGACGTTCGTGCAGGTCGCGTCGACGATGCAGCTTTGGTTCCCGCACGGCCAGCTCCCCGCGGCCGGAGTGAAGCTGCCGGCAAACTGCGGCAGGATGATCCCCACGCCGCTGACGGTGAAGGAGATCCCGGACAGCGCCTCCGCCGTCGCCGGAGCGGCGACATGAATCTGCAGGATCCCTTCATTGCCGAAGACCGTGTCGGTCCAGAAGTCGCCGTCCCCATTGGGGCCGTTGAATCGGTACGGGCCGAACGCCTCCCCCACTCGGCTGTAGAAGTAGAGCTCCGCAGAAGGAGGCAGCTCCATCCCTTCGATGTGCAGGCGAAGCGACCCGGCCCCCGCCGACCCCACGGCGAGCGCCCAGACGTAGCCGCCGTCCTTCGCGGGACCGCCGACGCCACGGCGGGCGCCCGGGAGACCGTTGATATCGACCCGCGGATTCAGCCCCTTGACGAGACCGATCTGCAGAGGCACGCCCGGCAGCCGCGGCGCCTGCTCGACGCTCCTCACGTCTTCTCTGGTCAGCTCGGCCCTGACGGGGGCGTCGAGCGCTCTGGCGGGAAGGCCGCTCAGGAGCTTCGTCATCATTTCCGCCTGCCGCTGCCGGTACTGGTCGTAGGTCATACCCTCCGTCGTCACCCTCGAGGACATCTCGGCCGCTCCACCGCCCGCGGCGATGGCACGATCGCAGAACGCAATCGTCACGAGCAGAAGCAAGGGCACGACCAGCGCTGCACAGACCCATCGTGAAACGTTCGTCCGTTGGCTCATCCGACTCTCCTTGGAATTGTGTGGGGCCCCGAACGGCGGCGTGCATTGAGTCGCTTTCGGTGGACGGTGGCCGGAGGGAGCGGAGGCGGCGGGCGGGGCGCCGGCTCGCGTGGAGGACGATCCGCTCTGTCGAAGCGAGCCGGTCCTGAGCGCAGAGGTGCCGTCACGCGAATGCCCTCCGACTCTTCTGGACAGAAACAAAGGGACCGATACCGTGATCCCGCCCCCCTGTCAACTTGAATGTCGGTTTTCGCCTGCGACGTCGTCGCGCGACATGAGACTATCGTTCAGGCGAGGCGACGCCGGGCCGCGCGCCAGACGGAGATCGACATGGCCCCCAGGCCCGCGAGGTAGACGGACCATCGAAAGGGTCCCGGCTTGAGCCGGCTGAGCGCCTCGGCGCCGGCGGGAAGGATGCCGATCGCATCGGCCATGAAGGCGTAGAGAACCAGGAGGACGCCGGCGAGAAAGAATCCCCATCCGAGTCTTCCGAGGCGCACCACCATCCCCTGGTCGTCCCGCACCACGAGAATCGCGCCGAGCCCCAGGAGGAGGAGCGCGACCAGAACCGGCGCCAGGACCGGTCCCCACCACGGAAGCGGGATCAGGAACAGAACATCCTGCGTCAGGAGCGATTCCGGCCAGCCGATGAGCAGCTTCAGCCAGACGTAATACAGGATGTCCCACACGGCGAAGGCGTAAAGCGCGAACCCCAGCCGCCCCTGGCGGGAGCGTCCGGCAAGGAACCCCACGGCCAGGAGCATCAGGAGGGTGGCGGCTTCGCGTCCGAACTCGATCGCCGCGATGCGCGGGTCGTAGATCGCGGTATCGCGCACCAGGTCGACAACACCGAAGACCCGGCGCAGATAGACGACGACGGCGGCCTCCACGTAGGCCATCGCCAGTGCGTAGACGGCGACCCAGCCGAACCGGCAATCCCTCATGGCGGTCCAATTTACACTATGATAAGAATCGAAAAGAAAGGAACGCGTGCATGGAGATCACGAGTCAGGCGTTCACGCCCGGCTCTCTCATCCCTTCCAGGCACACCTGCGACGGCCCCAACGTCTCGCCGCCTCTCTCCTTCTCGGGCGCGCCCCCCGGCACGAAGAGCCTGGCGCTGATTTCCGACGATCCCGACGCGCCGGGCGGGACCTGGGTCCACTGGGTCGTCTGGAACATTCCCGCCGGCGCGCCAGGGCTGAAGGAGGGTGTCCCGGCCAGGGACGAGCTCCCCGATGGCACACGCCAGGGGACGACCGACTTTCGCCGCATCGGCTATGGAGGACCCTGCCCCCCCTCCGGAACTCATCGGTACTCCTTCAGGCTGTACGCCCTGGACACCACGCTCGACCTGCCGTCGAGCACCCTGAAGACGTCTCTCGAGGCGGCGATGCGGGGGCACGTTCTGGCCCAGGCCGAGCTGACGGGGAAGTACGCCCGGAAAACCATCTGATCGTTGCCTTCCGCCCCGATGCGCGTACAATTCTCTGCCATCGGAGACTGATTCGATGGGATTGCTCGAGCGCCTCCGTCCGACCCCCGTCTGGAAGGATCCGGACCCGCAGGTGCGGCGATCCGCCCTGCGCCGCCTCGGGGACCCGGCCATCCTGAGCGAGGTGTGGCGGACCGATCCGGACGAGACCGTGCGCGGGGAAGCCGCTTCGGCGCTCCTGGCCCTGGCCCTGACCGGGTCGGACGAAGCGGCGGGGGCCGCGGCCGCCGGGGCTCTCCAGGACCCCAAGCTGATCGTCCAGATCGCTCGATCGGCCCTGTTCGAATCGGTCGGCCGCGCGGCCCTGTCCCGAATCGACGACCTCAAGGCGCTCGGCAGCATCGCACGTCACGGCCGGCACGCCGCCACGCGGCTCGAGGCGCAGCAGCGCCTGGTCGATCTCCCCGCGTCGGCCGCGACGCTCCGGGAGGAGTTGCGCGTCATCGCCCTGAAGAGCCCGCACGACGACGCCGCGCTCACCGCCCTCGAGCACCTGACCGGCTCGGAGCGCTTCGCCCTGCCCGGCGAGGCGGCCGTCGCGACCACCTCCGCCACCTCCGACGCCGAGTTCCTGGGCGAGGTCGCAGGGCACGGCAAGAGCGCGGCCGTCGTGCGGCGCGCCCAGGTCCTGCTGCGGGAGCACGAGGAGGCGGCGAGCGGTCGACCGGTCGGCCCCCGAACCGATCGACGCTCGCAGCTGCGCATGTGCGACGCCGCGGAGGCGCTTGCGCGCTCGTCCGAGTGCGAGCCTCTCGCGGAGCGCATCGCCGCGGCGCAGGACGCCTGGATCGACCTGGTGCCGAACGTCGATGACGATCTCGACGAGCGCTTCCAGGCGGCCATCGCCTCGGCGCGGGAGCGCTTGAAGGCCAACCTGGCCGAGCGCGACCAACACAGGAAGGACGAGGAGCAGGTGAACGCCTTCCGGGAGAGGCACGTGGTCCCGAGGCAGGCGCTCATCGCTTCGCTCGAGACCATCGACGGCGAGGACACGCCCCGGCTCCTGGACGACGCCTGCTGGGAATGGAACCGGCTCGATGCTCAGGGGGAGGGCGGCGCGAACGACCCCGTGGAGGCCACCGTCCTCGACGAGGCCCGCGCCCTGAGCCGGCGCTTCGACGAGGTGCGCAAGGCCTGTCAGTGCCGCTACGAGAAATGGCTGCACGAGCGTGAGGAGTCGCGCCGGCGGGAGGAGCAGGCGGCGGCGCGCCGCGACAGCGAAAAGAAGAAACGGGATCTCGAGCGGACCAGGGGCGAGACCCTGGAACGACTGCAGAAGCTGTGCGAACGCTCCGAGCGTCTGCTCAAGGCGGAAAGGCTCACGCTCAAGAAGGCCGAGCCGGCCCTGCGAGAGGTGCGCGCGGCGATCGACGACCTGCCTCCCCTGCCGTCCCGACGCGATCACGACAAGATCCTCGAGCGCCTGAAGGCGATCCGCGCCGGGCTCACGCCGCGGGTCCAGGAGCTGCGCGAGGGCGAAAAATGGATGCGCTGGGCCAACACCAACGTTCAGGAGGAGCTGTGCGCCCGTGCCGAGGCGTTGCGGGAGATCGCCGACCCCGAGGCCGCCGCCCGTCCCCTCCCCGATCTCATGGAGCGCTGGAAAACCGCCGCGGTCGCCGAGCCCGACAAGTCGCAGGCGCTCTGGCTGCGCTTCAAGGCCGCGACCGACGAGACGCGCGCGCGCCTGGAGGCCCTGCACGCGCAGAACGCCGCGGGCAAGGTGGCCCTGTGCGAGAAGGCCGAGGCCCTCGCCGGGTCGACCGATTGGACGAAAGCCGCCGAAGCGATCAAGGCGCTGCAGACCGAGTGGAAGTCCGTCGGCCAGGCCGGCCGCGGACAGGACAAGGCCCTGTGGGAGCGGTTCCGCAAGGCCTGCGATCGGTTCTTCACCAGTCGCGACGAGGATCGCGCCCGCCGCAAGGACGAATGGACCAAAAATCTCCAGGCGAAGGAGGCTCTGTGCGAGCGCGCCGAGGCCCTGGCCGACTCGACCGATTGGAAGGCGACCGCCGCCGCCATCAAGGAGCTCCAGGTCCAATGGAAGGGCATCGGCCAGGTCCGCCCCAATCGCTCCGACTCGATCTGGCGGAGGTTCCGCGCTGCTTGCGACCGCTTCTTCGAACGCTACAAGCGCCGCGATCAGATCGATCGGGACACCAACGTTTCGGCGCGCGAGGCCCTCTGCCAGACGTTGGAGGGCGCGGTTCCCGGCGCCGATCTCCGTCCCACGATCGAGTCCGCGTGGGAGCGGTGGCAGAAGTGCCCTCCGCTGCCCCGCGAGCACGCGACACCGCTTCTGGAGCGCTTCCACCGCGCTCTCGATGCCGCCATCGCGGCCCATCCGGACACCTTCAAAGGCAGCGCCTTCGACGCCGAGGCGAACCGTGCCCGCCTGGAGGAGTTGTGCGCGCGCCTCGAACGTCTGCTCGCCGGCCCGGCAGGAGGGGCCGACGAATCGATGTCGCCGGCCACGCGCCTCGCGACCCTCTGGCGCGAGGCGATGGCCTCGAACACCATCGGCGGCAAGGTGGCCGAAGAGACAAAGAATCGCGCCGCCGCGGAGGAGGTTCGCAAGGTGCAGGCCGCCTGGCAGTCCGTCGGGTACGTGCCCGACACCATCAGGCGCCCCCTGACGGAGAGGTACGATCGGGCCTACCGGCGGCTTCGCCCGAAGCTGGAATCCGACGCCTCCGTCTCCTCCCGCCGCCCGGCCGCCAGCGGGCGTCGCTGACGCCCTTCCTCTTCGATCTCAACGAAAACCGGATCGTTCTGCGATAATGCCGGCGGCATTCCGGATCGTCGCGGAGGCAACCGGTGAAGACCATACGCAACAAAACGTTCAAACCTCTGAAGCTCACCTTCTCGGGCGGCAAGGTTTTGCATCTGGGGCCGGGAAAGACCGGCCAGATCCCGGACGGGGCGCTCGAGCAGAAGTCGATCCAGTCCCTCCTGAAAGACGCCGCGATCGAGATTCTGGACGGCGGCCCGGCGCATGGGCCGGGGACCGACGCCTCGGCGAGCGGACCTCACGAAGCCACGCGGGGCCACAGGCCCGCGATGACCGGCCCGACCAAGGGACAGCGGGGATCCTGAGCCGGGCCGGCGCCGCGTTGCGTCGCGCGAGGAGCGGCGGATGAAACGACATCGGGGATGGGGGATCGGCCGGCGGCACGTCGTGCGGGCGCTCGTCGCCTTGTGGCTGTTCATCGTGGCGGGCGGCGTCGGCACCCGCCCGGAAGCCCCGGCTCCTGCAGCGCCCGCGCCGCCCAAAGGGATCCTGTGCGGCCGTCTGATCGACGGACGCGGCAACACCGCGCGGGGCAAGACCGCGATTCTGATCGAAGGGGAACGGATCGTGAAGGTCGGCGCCCCCGACATCCTCCCGAAGGGGATCGAGGTGATCGACCTGGGCGAGGCCACCGTGCTGCCGGGGCTCATCGACATGCACTCGCATCCGTTCCAGAGCACCGATTCCTACCAGGTCGATCATCTGCGCTGGTCGTCCGCGTATAAGGCGCTCAAGGGGCTCAAGGCGGTGCAGGACAACCTCCAGTACGGCTTCACGACGCTGCGCATCCCCGGTGATGACGACGTGTTCTACGCCCAGATGGACATCCGCAAGGCGATCGACGGCGGCCTGTTCGTGGGTCCGCGGCTGACCGGCGCGGGGCACTACATCTCGATCACCGGCGGCGGGGGCGACATGAACTTCATCGCCCCGGAGCAGCACCCGATCGCCGACGGGCTGGTGGTCGACGGCGTCGAGGAGATGCGCAAGGCGGTGCGCCAGGAGATCAAGTATGGCAGCGACTGGATCAAGCTCCTGGTGACCGGGGCCTTCATGTCGGTCGGCGACAACCCGGGGGACGTGCACTTCAGCATGGAGGAGATCAAGATGGCGGTCGACGAGGCCGCCCGGCACCGGGTTCCGGTCATGGCCCATGCCCACGCCGCCGAGGGGATCAAGATGGCGATCCGCGCCGGCGTCCGGACGATCGAGCACGGCACCTTCATGGACAAGGAGGCGATCGACCTCATGGTCCAGAAGGGGATCTACCTGGTGCCGACCATGTACGTCGGCGAGTACTACGCCCAGCAGGGAACCGACAGCCCCGAGATGCAGAAGAACGTCGAGCTGTCGCGCAAGTTCCAGGCCGAGTTCGAGCGCCGCGTCGGCGACGCGATCAAGGCCGGCGTGAAGATCTGCGTCGGGTCTGACTTCGGCGGCTTTCCGCCCGATCTGAACGCCCACGAGTTCGCGTCGCTGGTGCACGCGGGCATGACGCCGATGCAGGCGATCCAGGCCGGCACGCGCGTCGCCTCCGAGGCGCTGCGCTGGGACGATCGGATCGGCACCGTCGAGCCCGGCAAGCTCGCCGACATCGTCGCCGTCCGGGGGGATCCGCTCAAGGACATCGTTGAGCTGCAGCACGTCGTGTTCGTGATGATCGGCGGCAGGGTGGTGAAGCGTCCTTAGCGCTCGTTCCGGGCCACCACGATCCAGGAATGCGTGTTGTGAAGCAGACGCGTATCGATGTCGTGGGGTGGAAACTCCAGACTCCCCGGCGCCAGCCCCCGCTTCAATTCCGGAACGACACCTTCCGGAAGAACGGTCTCCGCGAGGTTGATGCTCTCGGTCACCACCACTCCCGTTCGCTTCGAGGCGACGCGCTCATCCCATAGCCGCCTGGCCGGACCGAATGGCACCAGGGCGTTCTCGAAGATCAGGAAGCGCTCGAAGTGGGCGGCCAGCAGCGCCTGCATTTCGTCGAACGAGAACCCGTGGTCCGAGGACAGCTCGAGGTTGGGCGTCCCGGCCACGATAAGGCCGTTGTGCCTGGTGACGCGCCGCAGCTCCGCCACCGCGCGGTGCTCCATGCCGTATTCCTTGATGTGCTCCAGGACCTCGCTGCAGACGGTGACGTCGAACGAATCGTCCCGGAACTGATCGAGCGCCGCGATCGATTGCACCGTGAATTCCGCCTTGGAGGCGTAGTGCTGGCGGGCGAACTCGATCGCCTTCTCCGAAGCGTCCGCGCCGCTCACCGCCGCCGCCCCCGCTTCCGAAAACAGCATGCAACCGTAGCCGCTGCCGCAGCCGATGTCCGCGACCCGCCTGCCGCGCACGAACTGCGCGGCGAAGCGATAGAACTTGAGGTGATTGAGGTAGTTGTTGATCGTCTTCGGGGTCGGCTGCAGCTCCCGCCCGCGCTTGTCGAAGCGCAGACCATCGGGGTAGACGCGGACGAAATCCTCGTGATAGTGGCGTCCGGACACACGCCCGAGGAGATGCGCCAGGGAGCGACGGATGTGATGGGCGACGTTCATCGCGGGAATGTGGCCAGCATGTGGATTTTCTTATATCGCAAGTGCGCCAGCCGCTTCAAGCGCCTTCTCGATCTTCTGGCTCACCTCCGAGCGTCATGACGCGACACCCTTGCGAGGCGCGGCGTTCCTGTGCTCGCCGGGCCTTCTGAGACCTCGCGCCGGGGCCCCGCCGCGCGCTCTCGAGCGCGGTGGGCGGCGCGAGGCGAAGAGAGCGGAGGACTCGCGACAAGCGAGTCCGGACGCGTGCCCGGCGGGCGCAGAAGGCCGCGCCTCGCAAAGGGCGATCCGCCTTGACGGCGCCGCCTCCCCCGGTTTAACTTCCGGCGTCTGTCCTAACGAATCGCGACTCTACAAAGAGGTGTCCATGACCGCGTCCCCCCGGCGCCTGTACCTGACCGTTCTCGTCACCGCCTGTCTGCTCGTCCTGTCCACCGGGGTCTCCCCCGGACCGCGCGGCGCCCAGACCAAGGCACCGCCCCCCCCGGAAGGCAGCCAGAAGACCCTCGCCGCGGCCAAGGCCTTCATCGAGTCGGCCGAGAAACGCCTGCTCGAGCTCGGCGTCGCGAGCGACCGGGCCGACTGGGTGCAGCAGAACTTCATCACCGAGGACACAGAGCAGATGGCCGCGGTGACCAAGAAGAATCTGATCGCCGCGGTGACCGACCTCGCCCTCAAGGCCAAGCGCTTCGACGGCGTGAAGCTGCCCGCGGACCAGCGGCGCAAGTTCGACCTCCTGAAGCTGGCGGTC
>DATFVU010000061.1:0-10893 GCA_035260145.1 Candidatus Polarisedimenticolia bacterium
GCGATCCTCAGCAGCTCCTCGGGAGGGGACACGTGGGTCCCTTATGAGGGGTACGTGCCGTTTCCGGAAGGGAACGGGATCGCCCTCTACTGCGACGATCTCGCCAATCAGCGCAGGGTCTACCTGACCAGCGGCACGACCGGGAACACCACCGGCGCGGTCTGGAGGTCCACGGACTGGGGACTCACGTGGGGAAGCGACTCGAATGGCATCGGGAACTACAACTGCTGCGGCTCAGATTTCCCCGATCGCAACATCAATGACGTGGCGATCCAGATCGAGGGTCAGCCGTTGAGCGGCGGAATCTTCTACAAGCTCGGAACACAATGGCAACAGTTCAATTTCACTGGCCTCACCGACCGCAACATCCTGACGGCGATCCGGGCGACCGACATACACGCGACCGTGAACTCCTATCGTTACGTCGTGGGGACCGCCTCAGGGATCTTTTTCTTCGAACCCTGAGGCGCGCGGTCAGAACCCTTCGAGCAGCCAGGCGTTGCTGCTCGTGGTGCCGACATTCAGCGCGACATGGCGGCCGTCCGGGGACACGATGGGCTCACCCTGGTACTGGAACCTGGGAGCGCGGTAGAGGATCCTCGAGGTCCCGTCCGGATCGATGCGGACGAGCAGCGTCTCGTAGCTCTGATTGGCGAGTGCCAGAAAGCCGCGCCCGTCGGCGGACCACTTCGAGGCGAAGAGGCCCAGACCCGGAGTCTTGAGGACTATCTCGCGCCTGGCTCCTCCGTCCAGGTCGAAGACCTGGATGCGATCTTTCTGATCGAACCAGACGACAGCCAGCTGCCGTCCATCGGGGGAACTGTCCCAATAAAACGGCTTTTTTTCCAGACGCAGCCTCTCCTTCCCGATTCCCTGGACGGGATCGAGGTCGAAGACCAGGTTATGGTTCTCGTCACTCCGTACCAGGGTGCAGGGGCGCCCGGGCACCCAGGGACACCCGAAGAAGACGTTCAGGCCGCACGGCCCGGCCTCGGCCACCCGTTCCGGCGAGCCTCCCGTGACCGGGATCCGCATGACGTACACCGGCGGCAGATCGCCCTGACACTTGGCCGGGCGCGACACGTAGAGGATCCACCTGCCGTCCGGGCTCGACCCGGGATGGCGCTCGATGCCGGGGCCGCCCGCGATGAACTCGGCGTCCTCTTGATCCAGGCCCTGCCTGAAGATGTCCCAGGTGCCGTTGCGGTCGGAGGTGAACAGGACGGCCCGACTGTCGAGGGTCCATCCCGAGACGCGGTCCTCGCGGTCGTCGAGCGTCAGGCGGCGCAGCGGGCTCATCCTGAGGCCATTCTCCTCGAGATCGCCGATGTAGACGTCGGTCGCCGACTGGGCCGTCAGCGCCGCCAGGCGTCGTCCGTCCCTGCTGGCGCTCAAGCTATCGATCGAGAAACCAGGCCACTGGACGAGACGGCGGGGCACGGCCGAGGGGCGGCCGGTGGACGGGTCGAGGCCGAGCTCCCACACCTCACCGTTGGGCGTATCCAGGGTCCCGGAATGAGCCTTCTCCTGCTCGGAGTAGACCAGCCGCCCGTCCGCGACCCAGCAGAGGGACCAGATCGATCCCGGAACGGTGAGGATTTCCGTGGCCTCGCCGCCGGCCGCCGGCCGGCTCTCGATGATCGTCTCACTCTTTCCGTAGTGCTTCAGGTAGGCGACTCGGCGGGAGTCGGGAGACCACTGGAGGCCGCTGAAGACCTCGTCGGTGGCGGCGGCGATCCGGAGGGCGTTGCTTCCGTCCTCGTCCATGACCCAGATCTCGCGCCCCACGTTGCCGCCACGCCGAAAGGCGATGTGCGAGCCGTCGGGCGAGACCGTGGGGGTGCCTCGGACCTCCCCGTCGTCACGCAGCTTGAGGGGCTTGCCCCCGAACGGGGAAACCGTCCAGATGCCCGCGGTCGGCGGCTCTTCGCTCGTGATCAGGAGCCTCGTTCCATCAGGGAACCAGGCGGCGCCACCCATCCCCTTCCGGAGGTCTTCGGGCAGCGGAAGGGGATTGGTCTCCCCCGTATCCACCACGCGCACGTGGAACCCCTTCCGATCGCGGTAAGCGAGCAGTTTCCCGTCTGGGGAGAGAGTCGTAACGTCGACGGGATTCTCCGGGGGATTGGCGGTGAGCTGGCGCTGCTTCAGCTCGGCCGCCGACGCCTGGGGATGTACCGCGGGGCCGCGCATCCACGTCCAGAGCGAAAAGGCTGCGAGCGCCACGCCGACCCCTGTCATCGCGATCGCCGTGCGTGACAGGAAAGCCACGCCGCCTCGGGGCCCGGGCCCGGTGGCGGCGGCCTGCCCCGAGTCGGTGTCCCTCTTCAGGCGCTTGAGGTCGCCGCGCAGCTCGGCCGCCGTCTGGTAGCGCAGATCGCGCTCCTTCTCGAGCGCCTTGCCGATAATCTCCTCCAGCCGGATCGGCAGAGCTGGGTTCAGCGCCCGCGCAGGCCTCGGCGCGCGGCGGAGAATCGCATGGAAGATGACCGCCGGAGTCGGGCCCGCGAACGCCAGGCGCCCCGTGGCCATCTCGTACAGCACCGATCCCAGCGAGAACAGGTCGCTGCGCCCATCGACCTCCTCTGCACGCGCCTGCTCCGGCGACATGTAGGCCACTGTTCCCACCGCCACCCCCGGGCCGGTCAGGTCGTCCTCCTCGACAGCCGTGGCGGTCGGCGTTTCCGTCGCGCTCAATCCGGCCGGAAACCGGGGGCGCGCAGGGTCGAGCTTGGCCACTCCGAAGTCGAGGATCTTCACGCCGCCGTGCTCGGTGAGGAAGACGTTGGCCGGCTTGAGGTCGCGGTGGAAGACCCCCTTCCTGTGGGCGGCTTCGAGGGCGTCGGCCATCTGCGCCCCGAGGTCGAGGATCTCGTCGGTCGGCAGCGCCCTGCCGCGCTTCATGCGCTGCCGCAGGGTCTCGCCTTCCAGGAGCTCCATGACCAGGAACGGCCGGGTGTCGTGCTCCCCGATGTCGTGCAGGGTGCAGATGTGCGGATGATTCAGCGCCGACACGGCCCGCGCCTCGCGACGGAACCGTTCGCGTGCGACTTCGCCGGGGGCGAACTCCTCGGGAAGGAACTTGAGCGCGACGAAGCGGCCGAGGCGGACGTCCTGAGCCTTGTAGACCACACCCATCCCGCCGCTGCCCACCTTCGCGAGGATGCGATAGTGGGACACCGTCTGCCCGACAAGCGAAGCGGGATCCTGCATGCCATGACCCCCAACCGAAAGGAAGGCAGGATGACGCTGGTCAACAATACATCAAGGTCGGCGAACCGGGTCCAGAGCAACGAGGGCGCGTGCGGGCGCCCGCCGTCTTGCCGGGTGCGGAGCGGTCGTGTGAAGATGGGTGAAAGTGCGTGGGCCTGGTGCGGGGCGGGGCGTGATGCGCATCCACTTGATCACAGCGGAGTCTCCCGAATCGAGGCGGCTGCGTTGGCGGCGCCTGATCCAGTTCCCGCAGCTGACCATGCCGCTGATCGCCGCCTTGACGCCCCCCGGGCACGAGGTTCACCACACCGATGAGATCGTTGAGCCGGTCGACCTCGATCGACCTGCCGATCTGGCCGGGATCACCGCGCCGACGCCCTCGGCGTTGCACGCCTATGCGCTCGCCGACGCGTTGCGCCGCCGGCGCATCCCGGTTGTCATGGGCGGGCCCCATGCGACCGCTCTCCCCGATGAAGCCGCGCGGCACGCCGACGCGGTCGTGGTCGGCGAGGCCGAGGACACCTGGCCACAGGTCCTCGAGGACGCGGCCGCGGGTCGACTCCGGCGCTTCTACCGCTCGACCCATCGCGCCCGCCTGGACGGTCAGCCCGCACCTCGCTGGGACCTGATCAAGGGGCGCCACTACGGAAAGTCCGTCACGATCGCCACGCGCGGCTGCCCTCACCGGTGCGACTACTGCACGATCCCGCTGCTGTACGGCCCCGGCACGATGCGCTACCGTCCGATCGAGGAGGTGGTGCGCGAGGTTGCCTCCAGCCCGACCCGCGCGGTCGTCTTCTGGGACGACAACATCGGGGCCAGTCCACGCTATTCGAAGGCGCTGTTCCGCGCGCTTGCGCCCCTGGGGAAGTGGTGGACGAGTCAGTGCACCGCCGCCGCGGCCCGCGACGAGGAGTTCCAGGGGCTGGCTGCGGCCAGCGGCTGCAAGGCGCTGTTCATGGGGTTCGAATCGATCTCGCAGGAGAGCCTGGACGCGACACACAAGGGCCACAACCGGGTCGCCGGCTACGGCGGCCTGATCCGCTCGCTCCACCGGAACGGGATCGCCGCGCATCTGGGGATCATGTTCGGCTTCGACCAGGACGACAGGGGAATCTTCAGGCGCACGGTCGAGTTTCTGGAGGAGGCCGCGGTCGACGTCGCCACGATGAGCATGGTGGTCCCCATGCCCGGCACGGCCACGTTCCGGCGCTTGCAGGCGGAGGGGCGGATCCTGACCACGGACTGGTCGAAGTACGACGGCAAGAAGCACTGCGTGTTTCGTCCCGCGCGCATGTCGCCCGAGGAGCTGGAGGCTGGGACCGAGTGGGCCTCGCGCCGGTTCTACTCGCTGCGATCGATCGCGTCCCGCCTGTGGCGCTCGCGCACCGGAACGTGGTGGAACCTGCCCCGAAACCTCGGCTATCGCATGGCGAACAGCGCGTGAGGAGGTCATGCATGCGCGTCCGACGGAGAAGGCTCACCCTGCTTGTCGTATTGGCCGCCGTTTCTGCCGCGGGCCTCGCGACTGGTCCGGCGGCGCCTGCGCCGGGCTCGGCCGCGACCGGCTCCGAAGCGACGTCGATTGCGCTGCCGGGCGCTCCGGCGGACGGAGTCGTTCTTGATTATCTGGCCATCGATCGCGCCCGCCACCGCGTCTGGGTGCCGGCGGGCGGGACCGGCAAGACCGTCGTTATCGATACGCGCACGCAGGAGTTGCGTCTGGTCGAGAGATTCCCGACCACAGAAGTGGAGCGCGGCGGGAAGAAGCGCGTCGTCGGGCCGAGCTCCGCGACCGTGGGGGACGGCGTCGTTTATGTAGGTAACCGTGGGGACTCGAGCGTCTGCGCGGTCGACGGAACGACGCTCACGCGCGGAGGGTGCGTGACGCTTCCGTCGATGCCCGACGGCCTGGCCTTCATCGGGGGCACGAAGGAGGTCTGGGTGACCGCACCGAGGGATCGGTCGATCGTCGTCCTCGACGTCTCCAAGCCCGCGACGCCGAGACTGGCGGGAAGCTTCGAGCTGGATGGCGAGCCGGAAGGGTATGCCGTCGATGAGCGTCGCGGCCTGTTCTACACAAATCTCGAGGACAAGGATCGGACGCTGCGGATCGACACGTCGACACGTAAGGTAACCGCGACCTGGAGTCCCGCCTGCGGCGAGGCAGGACCGAGAGGGCTCGCGATCGCGACCAAACATCAGTTGCTGATGGTCGCCTGCCCCGACCATGTCGAGGTCCTGGCCGCCCGGGCAGACGGCGGGATCCTCTCGAAGCTCGACACGGGTGACGGCGTGGACAACATCGACTACCTGCCGGCGAAGCGCTTGCTTTACGTCGCGGCCGCCGGCGCGGCGACGCTCACCGTGGCACAGTTGGAAAAGTCGGGAACCCTCAAGCTGGTCGCCGCCCGGACCACCGCCAAGGGGGCGCGGAACGCGGTGGTCGCGGACGACGGAATCGCCTACATCGCCGACGGGCCCGACGGGAAGATCCTCGTTGTGCAGCCGGCGAGAGGCTTTGAGGAGCCAGAATGAGAGGATTCATTGTAGTTTTGGTGAATCCGAAGGACTTCTTGACGACTGAGGACAACCCAACGTATCGGGGCGTCGACCGGCTGCCGCCATACTCACACAAAATCCCAGAGGAAAGTGAGGCAATCGATGAGTATGTGTTTGAGCAATACCTACGCTGGAAAAGGCACAGGAGTTGTTGCAGTTGTTTCGACATTCGCGACGCCAATTCGAAATCATCTACTATGAAACCATGGACGAGAACCCAAGGGATCGTCCTCGGGATGCCTTGCGGTTTCTGGGGTTCGACGTAGCTTTTCCCCGTGGGGATCGGTGGTCAGTCGTTGGGGATTTTCCGCAGCACGTCGGGATGCAAGCCTTCAAGGCAACGCTTAACGAGCACGGCCTCTTTGAAAAGGAACAAGAGGCTGAGAGGTACCTTGTGGAATATCGAAGACTGCAGCTTCCCGATCACGACATGGATTTGAATGTATTGAAAGTGTTCGATTTGCCATCGGTCAACCCCCGGCACCATCATTAAAGACGTCGTTCGCCACGCAGGCTTGGAGGGCAGACGTGTAGCTGCCTCCAGTGCCCCGCAGGGTGCGGAGGTTGCAGCGTTCATTTCTTACATTCAATTTCGTCACGATTCGGTTCCAGGGAATCATTCGCGGCGCCGAGCGGTGGTATTCTCGCGCGCACTCGCCGCGCGCACGGGCCCGCAGCGCTCGCGCGCCGGACGGGGAGGTGTCCCCGATGCTCGGGAGAGAATTCCGTTGCGGGCTGCTCGGTGTCGCCCTTCTGATCCAGCCGGCGCTGGCCGGCGGCGACCCACTCGCGAAGCTTCGACGTCTGGTCGAGGATGGCTCGTATGCGCAGGCCGAGATCCAGGCGCGGCGCTACGTGGCGCAGCAGCAGGAGGCCGGGCGCGGCGAGTCGAAGGAGGTCGCCGAGGCCACGCTCCTGCTGGTCGAGAGTCTGTGGAGAGGCGGCAAGGAGAAAGACCCCGAGACCCGCCGGCTCGCCGAACACTCCGTCGAGATGTGCCGGCGCCTCTACGGCGAGGAGGACGAAAACTACGCCTGGAGCGTCGCGAGCCTCGCCGTGGTGTTGCGGCGGACCGACGACCTCGAGGGCGCCAAGACCCTCCTGCGCAGCGCCCTGGCGATCCGCGAAAAGATCTTCGGACCGCGCAGCATGAAGGTGGCGCTCACTCTCAACACTCTGGCTATCCCGGAAGGAATGTCGGGGAACTTCCGGGAAGCCAGGGCTCTCATGGAGCGCGCTCTGTCGATCTGCGACGATCTGGGCCCGCGGGACGTCTTTGCCGCGAACATCCTGGACAACCTCGGAGCCCTGTGCGAGACCACCGGCGATTTTGCGGGCGCCCGGATCTACTTTGCCCAGGTACTGGAGATGAGGCGGAAGGAGCTGCCTCCGGACCATCCGTTGACGGCCCAGTCCGCCCTCGCCCTGGCGGTCGTCTCGATGCGTCTGGGCGAGTTCCCGGAAGCCCGCGCGCTTTACGAGCAGGCGCTCGCCGCGCAGGAGCGGGTGCTGGGGCCCGACCACCCCGAGTACGCCGAGAGTCTGAGCAATCTGGCGAACGCTCTCATGGAAACGGGCCACTATGCCGACGCCAGGCCGCTTCAGGAGAGGGCCCTGGCGATCGTGGAGCGCGCTCTCGGGCCCGATCATTCGCGGGTCTCGAGGGTGCGTGCCGATCTGGCCTCAGTGCTGGAAGGTCTGGGAGACCTCGCGGGCGCCGAGCGTCTCTTGCAGACCGTCGCGGCCGATCAGGAGCGCGTGCGGGGTCCGTACGACACCGATCTGGGACGCACCCTCAACCGGCTGGCCGGCGTGGAAACGGAGCGCGGCGAGTACTCTGCGGCCGAGAGCCACTTCCGCCGCGCCCGCGCCATTCTTCGCAAGGCCTACGGTCCGGGGCATCCGGACGAAGCCGTGAGCCTCGACGGACTGGGACGTTTACGTCACCTGACAGGACGCGACCGGCCGGCGGTCGACTATTTCCGCGCGGCGCTGGAGGTGCGGCGCTCCCGCCTCGGGGCGACGCACCCCGCGGTGGCCGAAGAGCTGAACCGGCTGGCCGAGGTTCACTGGTCGCTGGGGGAGGCCCGCCAAGCTTTCGAGGAATCGCTGCGAGCCGAGGAGATTCTGCGCGCACACTTCGGGCATTCGCTGCGCGGCCTGTCGGAGCGCGAGGCCCTGGACTACGAGAGGGTGCGCGCCTCCGGGCTGAGCACGGCCCTGTCGGTGCTCGCCGGAACGCCGCCCGCGCGCCTTCCAACCGACGCCGTCGAGCGCGTCTGGGTGGCCCTGGTCCGATCGCGCGCTCTGGTTCTGGACCAGATGGCCGGCCTGCACCGGGCCGCCGGTGACCGCGACGACCCGGCCCTGGCCAGGGTGTTCGGAGATCTGGTCGCGGTGACCAATCGCGAAGCGGCCCTTCTGGTCCGGGGGCCCGAGCCCGCGCATCCCGAGGGCTACCTGTCCGACCTGGAGGGCGCGACGCGGGAGAAAGAGGCCCTCGAGAGACGTCTGGCCGGAGCGAGCGCCTCGTTCAGGGCGCGCATGCAGCAGGACCCTTCGACGTTTGAAGGGCTGCGACGATCCGTCCCCGCCGCGGCCGCGCTCGTCGCGTACACGCTCTACGAACGCAGCCGGCCGAGAGCGCCGTCGCCGGGAGAAACGGCCGGTCCACGACCCCCGGTGGAACCCTCCTACATCGCCTTCGTCCTGGGCGCCAACCGCGGCGGCCCGGCCGCCGTCCAAATCGGCAGCGCGCGGGAGATCGATCGGATCATCGAGAGATGGAGGACGCGGTCCGCTGTCCCGCCCGCCCCTCTCGAAGTCCGCCCGGCGGATCGCGACCGCGAGCTGCGCGTTCTCGGCGAGACGTTGCGCTCGAAGATCTGGGACCCCGTGGGCCGCGTGCTGGGGAGTGCGGAGCGGGTCCTGGTCGTTCCCGACGGGGCCCTCAACCTGGTGAACCTGGCAACCCTCCCGGTGGGTCAGGAGAAATATCAGGTCGAGAGCGGCCCGACCTTTCATTACCTGTCGGCCGAGCGCGACCTCCTGGCGCTGGCGGAGGCGCCGCCCCGAAGCGGACGCGGAGCTCTGATCCTCGGCGGTCCTGACTTCGACGCCCGGCCCGAGACGCTCCAGGCGCCTTCGGACGCGAGTCTCAACCGGGGTCCCGCCGCCTCCTGCGCCGGGTTCCGCGCGATGCATTTCGATCCCTTGCCCGCATCGACGCGCGAGGTCGAGGAGATCCGCACGGTCATCGTGAAGCAAGGCGCGACCTCCGGGCTGGCGGCCTCGGATGTGCTCGAGCTGACCGAAGCGAAGGCCAGCGAATCGGCCTTCAAGAGCCTGGCGCCCGGGCGCAGGATCCTGCATCTCGCGACCCATGCCTTCCTCCTGGAGAACGACTGCGCCTCGAGCCTGGGACCCGCATCACGTCCCTCGCCGCCGGCCGGCACGACGGGCGACAGGCCCCTCCTGCTCTCCGGTCTGGCGGTGGCGGGCGCCAACCGCAGGGGCGATGTGGCCGTGGGAGCGGAAGACGGCATCCTGACCGCCGAGGAGATCGCGACGCTCGATCTGTCGGGCGTGCAGTGGGCTGTCCTCTCCGCCTGCGAGAGCGGGCTGGGGCCGATTCAGACCGGAGAAGGGATGCTCGGATTGAGGCGGGCGTTCGCGGTGGCGGGAGCCAGGACGCTGATCACGAGCCTCTGGAAGGTCGACGACGAGAGCACCACAGAATGGATGCGGCATCTCTACGAGGGCCGTCTGAGCGGGATGACGACGGCGGAGTCGGTCCGCCACGCCAGCCTCGTCATGCTGCGGGCGCGGCGCAGAGCCGGACGGAGCACCAACCCGTTCTTCTGGGGCGCGTTCGCCGCCGCGGGTGACTGGCGGTGACGGGCGACTTCGGTCGCTACTGCGGGTCGCCTCCGGGCGTGATCTCGAGACCGACCCGGTAGAGCACCTCGTCCGGCCGTTCCGCCCTGGAAAGCCTGAACTCGTAACGTCCCGGTGGCAGGGACCGCGCCGGCACCAGGAACGTCACGACCTCCAGCTCTCCCGCGCTCCGCCGGCGGATCTCCGCCGCCGACAGGCTCTGAGACCAGACGACCTCGCCGCTTTCCTTCCTGATCTCGTACTGGAACTGCTCGGAGTCCTTCGCCGTGTCCCTGAGGGAGACGGGATAGGCGATGACGATGAACTCCTGGTCCGGCTCCAGCGCGTAGGTGCCGACCGACGTCTCGCTTCGCAGCGTGCGCGGCAGGAGAAGCAGGCGGCCGGAGGTCGGAGCCGCGCCGGTCGCCGTCGTCCCACTGAGCGGGACGGGCGGAACGGCCGGCGCCCGGCCGGCCCTGAGATACACCGCCAGAGAGAAGCCGACCGCGAGGCTTGCCGCCGAGGCGAGCGCCAGAGATCGCCAGCGCGTCGATCGTGAAACGGTCGGCTCCGCCACCCGCGCGCCCGCCCTTCTTCTGCCCCAGACCTCGACTTCCAGAGAGCAGGTGGCGCAGTCTGCGAGGTGCTGCGCGATCGCCTGCCGGTCGGCCCCGCCGCGCCGATCCGCGTACTCCCTGAGCGCCGATTCCGGGGGATGTGGCGCGAACAGCGACTCTCCGCCCTCGCGCAGGGATGCTCCGAGCTCCTTGATGGTCTCGGCCATCTCCCGGCAATCGAGGCAGGTCTTCAAGTGATCTGCCACCCGGCGCGCCGCCGATCCTTCGAGGCGGGACGCGACGTAGGCCGCCAGGTCCAGCCGGGTCTCTTCGTGACCGTTCATCCCCTCGTCATCCTTATCAATATCTATATGTTCGTGCGTCGCGCCGTCCGGTTCCCGGGCGACTCACCCCGAGGCGCCCGTCAGGACTTCACCCGAGCGCGATTCCGCAAGACACCCCTCGAGATTTCCTGATGCACAGCCTCCAGGCAGCGGAACAGACGGGACTTCACCGTGCCCACCGGGACGTCGAGGATCGCCGAAATCTCCTGGTGGCTCCGCGCCTCGAAGAAGTGCAGGCGGAACATCTCGCGGCATTCCTTCGAGCTGAGGTCCAGGATGCGGCGCGCCAGCTGACGATCCATCGCCTGCGCCTCTGGATTGTCCGCGGCGTCCGCCGGAAG
>DATFVU010000062.1:0-2473 GCA_035260145.1 Candidatus Polarisedimenticolia bacterium
GATGACGTTCGAGAGGATCGTCCGGCCGCGCAGGACGGCCGCCGCCGTTTCGTCGCAGGACGTCTCGATTCCGAGGATGAGCGGGTTCGCGGCGGCTTGCATCGCGGGATCGTCCATGGGCCCGGCGGGACGCGGCTCCGGCGTCACCGGGTCGCCCGGGGAGAGGATCGCGGCTCCCGGGCCGCGCCGGCGCCGCAGACGGCCGCGAGGCCGGCCTCGTAGGGGGGACGGACAATACCGCGCTCCGTGACGATCGCGGCGATCAAATCGTGCGGCGTGACGTCGAAGGCGGGATGAATCACCGGCACACCCTCCGGAACGACCCGCCGCTCGCCGATTCGCGCCACCTCCTGGGGGCTGCGCTCCTCGATCGGGATCTCCGCCCCGGTCATCGCCTGCAGATCGATCGTCGAGGTCGGGGCCGCGACGTAGAACGGCACGCCGTGCGCCCGCGCCAGGACCGCCACCTGGTAGGTTCCGATCTTGTTGGCCGTATCCCCGTTCCTGGCGATGCGGTCGGCCCCGACCAGGCAGACGTCGATCGTCCGCTTCTGGAACAGATGGCCGGCCATCCCGTCCGTCAGCACGGTGACGGGAATGCCGTCGCGGTGCAGCTCCCAGGCGGTCAGGCGCGCCCCCTGGAGGAACGGACGGGTCTCATCGGCGTACACGGCCACCCGCTTTCCGGCCTCCACCGCCGCCCGCACCACTCCCAGGGCCGTGCCGTACCCGGCGGTCGCGAGGGCGCCGGCGTTGCAATGGGTGAGCACCCGGCAGTCGTCGGGAAGGAGCACGGCGCCGTGCCGCCCCATGGCCCGATTGGCGGCGATGTCCTCGTCCCGCACGCGCAGCGCCTCCTCCTTCAGGTCTGCGGCCAGGCGTGGGAACGGCTCTTCGGCGCTCTCCTCGAAGCGTCTCCGCATACGGTCGACGGACCAGGCGAGATTGACGGCGGTCGGCCTGGTCGCGGCCATGAGACGCGCCAGCGAGTCGAAGCGGGAGCGGCGCCCGTCGGGGGAGTCGCCGGCCGCATCCCTGAACCCCAGCGCGATCCCCATCGCCGCCGCGACGCCGATCGCGGGTGCGCCGCGAATCGTCATGTCGCGGATCGCCTCGGCCACCTGCTCGGCGGTGCGCAGAGTCACGTAGATCTCGTGCTCCGGTAGACGGCGCTGATCGAGCATGACCACGCCGTCGTCCGTCCAATCGATGGTGCTGAACATAGAGGCGTCATGTTACTGGAAAGCGCCCGTGGGGCGCAATTGTGGCCGGGCCGCCACATCATTAGGCGGAGTGAATCTCGAACGGGCGACAAGAGGCGGGAGGGCGCATGCGCGCTCCATCGCAGACCTCCGGGCCGATCCTCGGGGCTCAAAACTCGTTGACAGGACAGCAGCTTGAACGTATCTCAACGCAATCAGGTGAAGGTCTGGTCGACCGTGTCGTGACGCCCGAACGCAGCCCCTCGAGCCCGCTCCGGGACGAAAGGGGCCGTGTGTTTTTCTGGAGGGTCTGATGCACAGGCTCGTCCGCCTGGGAACACTGTCGCTCGCAGCCTACGCCGCCGTGGTTCTGGCGGCCGCATTCATCTTCGGGGTGGACGCGAACCTGGCCGGACGCGATGCCGGCTCCACCTCGGGCGGTCCAGGGCTCAAGCAGAAGGGGATGACCTTCGATGAGCGCTTCGGTTCTTCGAGCTCCTACATTTTCTGGCAGCGCACCAAGCTGCCCCACGGGCAGGAGCGGATTCCCGGCCTGTCTCCCTTCGGAGACGACTTCCAGACGATCCCGGTGCCCGCGGAGAGGGCGGGTCTGGTCCAGACTCCGCTCGGCTTCTTCGATCTCAAGAACCCGCGCTGGGCCGAGAGACTGCCGCGCGGCCTGACGCGCGCGGCGACCAGGAGCCGGCCGGGGCGCGGGGGTCTGGCGCCGGGCGCCAATATCCTTCAAGTCTCTGAGCAGGCCCTGCGGGACCTCGGGGCCGACGCGGTCGAGCGTGAGCTCGGCAAATCCGGCCGCCTCGTGGCCGCCGTTCCCGACCGCGCCTTCGTTGTAAGCACCCGCAACGCCGGCGATCTCGATCGCCTGGCCGCCCTGCCGTTCGTCGAGGCGTCCACGCCCTATCACCCCGCCTTCAAGATCGATCGCACGCTGGGCCGGGTGCCTTTGATCCAGGCGAGCCGGGCGCGCAGCACGACGCTCGAGCTTATGGTCGCCGCCTGGCCGGGAGCCGACCACGCCGAGCTTCAGGCGCTGCGTCGCGAGGTGGAAGCGATCGCCGGCGCGCGCGCGGTGAGCGAGTACGACGGCGACGCCACCTTGCTGCGCGTCGAGGCGCCGGCGGGACAGGTGACGGCGATCGCCGCTCTCGACTCCGTCGCAGCGGTCCAGGAGATCCCGGAGACCATGGCTGCGAACGCCGAGGGCCCCAGCCTCGCGATGACCGGGAGCGTCGAGGACACCCTGGGCGCCA
>DATFVU010000063.1:0-4005 GCA_035260145.1 Candidatus Polarisedimenticolia bacterium
GGGCTACGGGTTCCTCTCGGAGTCGGCGCACTTCGCGGAGGTGTGCGAGGCCTGTCATCTCCGGTTCATCGGGCCGAGTCCCAACGTCATCCGCCAGATGGGTGACAAGGCGAAGGCGCGCGAGACGATGCTCGCCGCCGGCGTGCCGATCATCCCGGGCAGCCGCGGAACGGTGAACGACGAGAAGGAGGCCCTGCCTCTGGCGGCCAAGATCGGATATCCGGTGATCGTCAAGGCGGCGGCCGGCGGCGGCGGTCGAGGCATGCGCGTCGTCGGCTCGCCCGACGACCTGGCCTCGGCGATGAGCGCGGCGCGCACCGAGGCCAAGGCGGCCTTCGGCGTCCCCGACGTCTACATCGAGAAGTACATCAAAACGCCGCGGCACATCGAATTCCAGATTCTGGGGGATTCCTTCGGAAACATCGTCACCCTGGGCGAGCGCGAGTGCTCGATCCAGAGACGTCACCAGAAGATCGTCGAGGAGGCGCCCTCCACCGCTCTGACGCCGAAGCTGCGGCGCCGCATGACCGAAGCGGCCCTGAAGGTGGCGCGGGCCGTCGGCTACCAGAACGCCGGAACCGTGGAATTCCTCCTGGATGAGGACGGCCGCTTCTATTTCATCGAGATGAACACGCGGATCCAGGTCGAGCACCCGGTGACCGAGATGGTCACGGGCATCGACCTGATCAAGGAGCAGATCAAGATCGCCGCCGGCGAGTCGCTGGCCTTCCGCCAGGAGGACATCCAGACGGCGGGCCACTCGATCGAGTGCCGGGTGAACGCCGAGGATCCCGAGACGTTCACCCCCTCGCCGGGAAAGATCACCACCTTCCACCTGCCCGGCGGACCCGGCGTGCGGGTCGACACAGCCGTCCACCCGGAATGCACCATCTCGCCCTATTACGATTCGATGATCGCCAAACTGATCACGCGGGGCAACAACCGCATGGAGGCGATCTCCCGCATGCGGCGCTCGCTCGAGGTGATGGTCGTCGAGGGCATTCGTACGAACATCCCTCTGCACCGGCGCATCATGAACGATCCGGATTTCATCCGGGGCCAGCTGCACACCGGCTTCCTCGACCGTCTCCTGGAGCGCAAGGAGGAGGCCGCCGTCGCCTCCTAGACGCGCGACGACGGCGACGACCATGGGCGAGCGGCCGGGCCTCGTTTTCCTCATCGGGTTCATGGGGGCGGGAAAAACGACCGTCGGCCGCGTCCTGGCGCGCGTCATGGGCTGGGATTTCGTCGACCTGGACGAGGAGATCGTGGGAGCCGAGCACCGCAGCATCGTCCAGATCTTCGCGAGCGAGGGGGAGGCCTACTTCCGGAGGCGGGAAACGGAACTGCTGGCATCGCTGCGCGGGCGGACGCGCATGGTGGTGGCCTGCGGCGGCGGCACCTATGCGCACCAGGAGAACAGGCGGCTCATCGACAGCATGGGACGCTCCGTCTGGATCCGACTGCCGCTCGAGGTCGCCCTGCGCCGCTGCTCCGACGGCGGAGCCCGTCCGCTGCTCAAGGGGGAATCCCAGGCCGAGGCCCTCTACCGCCATCGTCTTCCCTCCTATCAGGCGGCCGCCCTGCACGTGGATGCCTCGGGCCTCTCGGCCGAAGAGACCGCCGAGCGCATCGCCGGACTGCTCTGATGCGCTGGCTCGTGCTTTCGGACGTGCACAGCAACCTGGAGGCCCTCGAGACCGTCCTCGCGGCAGCGCGTCCCGAGGCCTTCGAGGGCGTGCTGGTCCTGGGGGACGTCGTTGGATACGGGGCCGATCCGAACGCGGTCGTCGAGACGCTCCGCGATCTGCCGGGGCTCATCGCCATTCGCGGCAATCACGACAAGGTGGCGGCGTCACTGTGCGATGCGGAGGGCTTCAACGAGGCGGCGAGGCTGGCGGCGCTGTGGACGCGTCAGACGCTGACGCCCGAAAGCGTGGCCTTTCTCGCGTCTCTCCCTCCCGGCCCCCTCGAGTTCGCGCCCGGAAAGGTCCTGTGTCACGGCACGCCGCTCGACGAGGACCAGTACCTCCTCGAGGAGGGGGAGGCGCGACGCTGCTTCGACGGATGCGCGTTCCAGATCTGCTTCTTCGGCCACAGCCACTTCCCCGGCGTCTTCTCCCTCGAGGACGGCCGGATCGCCCGCCGGCCGGCGCTGGGGGACCGGGCGCTGATCGAATTCCAGAAGGGCCGGCGCTACCTGGTGAATCCGGGATCGGTCGGCCAGCCGCGAGATCGGAATCCGCGCTGCGGATTTGCCATCTATGACGACGCGGCCGAGACCGTGTCGATCCATCGCGTGGCGTACGCCGCCGCCGAGGCCAGGGAGAAGATCCTTCGGGCCGGACTGCCGCGGTGGCTCGGCGATCGGCTTCTCCTGGGGGCGTAGGCCATGACACTGTTGACCGCGCACCGGATTCTCATCGGCGCGGCCATCGCCTTCTTCGCCTTCTACGCTGTCTGGGAATTCTCGGGAGCCCGCGGCACGGGGGGCGGACCGGGTGGGCTGGCGCGGGGCGCCGCCTCGCTCCTTGCGGCGGGCGTCCTCGGATTCTATTTTCTGACTCTGAGAGACCGGGGCGGTCCCGGCCTCTAGGAGATCCGGGCGCCTGCCCGGGAGGGGAGCGATGATTCGACTCTTCGACAACGAGACCGACAATGAGCTGGGCGCGATCTCGGAGGCGCAGCTCGACCTTTTGATGGAGGAGCTCGCGGACGAGAGCCTGGACGAGTACACCTACAACATCGACTCCCAGACGCTCAGTCACCTCGAGGGAAGCGGTGCCGACAGGGAGCTGATGGCGCTCCTGCGCAGGGCCCTCGGCTCCCGGACGTCGATGGAACTGCGCTACGATCCCGACTGAGGCACCGTCCGGGTTCGAAGGCGGAAGAGGGTCCGGCCTCCCGTCACCCTGCCGGCGATCCACTGAAGCGCCAGCGCCGTCGGGGGGGCCGCGAGGACCAGGAGAAGAATCAGAAAGCGGTTTCCGTACGCCGTCGTTTTCCAATACCGATAGGTCGCGAACAGCATCAAGTAAAACTCCCCCACCAACAAGATAAGGATCGCCTCGCGCCGGTGCCTTCGCCACATCAGGGCGAACCCGGGCAGCGCGAGAAACAGGGCAGGCGACGTCGGGAGGAGACCGTGTTCCCTGTCCAGGAGCTCGCCGGACAGTCCCCGCATCGGATCCTGATCGAACTGACCCCTGTGACTCACCACGGCCATTGCGCCGTCACGCGACAGGATGTTCCGGTCGTAGGAGCTGGTGAACGGGGATCCGAACTGGGCCAGGTTGAGGAGCAGGAGAATGGCGAGGGGGCCCGCCGAACCCACAATCAGACCACCGAGTCCGCGGCGGCCACGGCAGACCCAGGCGTAGGTCCAGGCGAACGGCAGCAGGAACAGGTTCGTCGGCTTGGCCAGGACCGCGATCCCCAGCAGGACCCCGCCCGCGGCGCTCCGGCCCCGCAGGGCGGCCAGAAGGCCACAGGCGACCACGAGCGCCGAGAGAAGGTCGGGAGTCAGGTTGTAGTCGTAGCGCCTCAGAAACGTGCCGGCGATCATCAGGACCGCGGCCGCGGCAGACGGCAGCGGGGGCGCGAACAGGCGCGCCAGAAGGTAGAGCGCCATGGCGAGCATCCCCGAGACCACCAAGCCGAGAAGCGCGAACCCGGGCATCCCGAAGAAGGCGTAGAACGGCAGCGCCAGAACGGGCATCAGGAGGGGATGCTTGGGGTACCACTCGCCCTTCCTCCCGAGGGCGATCTGCTTGCCATGCACCTCGAGGCCGCCGCGCAGCTGGTTGCGCAGATCGATGTCGAAATCGTGCCCGATCGACAGAGTGGTCGAGATGTAGTAGGGGCAGTCCCCCTCGTAATACATCGCCGGGCTGTAGCGCAGGGCCGCCTGCGTCCCCAGAAGGCCGAACGCCGTCAGAAAAACGGCGAGCGCGAGGCTCCACTCCCTCGCGAGCGGCGTGACCTCGGGACCGCCGTTCCGCACCG
>DATFVU010000064.1:0-2190 GCA_035260145.1 Candidatus Polarisedimenticolia bacterium
GTCGCATCTTCGCGGGCTAGACGGCCGGGCGCCTGCGGCGCTGAAGCCTGCGTCGAGGGGCCCGGCGGGGCGTCGTCAGGCATCTACTGATGCCCTCTTCCTTCCACCACCCTCTCCTTGACTCCGGCCGTCGATCCCACGAATATGCCGGCGCACCTCAGTACCAGGACACTAGATCTTCGCTCCCACACGCATCTGACCAGGAGGACGGAATGACGGGAGTCTGCGATGGCCGGGTCGTGATCGTGACCGGCGCGGGTCGAGGCATCGGTCGCGGACACGCGCTGGAGTTCGCCCGCCAGGGCGCCCGGGTCGTCGTCAACGACCTGGGCGGCGCCCGCGACGGGACGGGTGCCTCCCAGGCGCCTGCGGCGGAGGTCGTCGAGGAGATCCAGGCGCTGGGGGGCGCAGCAGTCGGCAACACTGACGACGTGTCCGACTGGGACGGCGCCAGGCGCCTGGTGCAAACGGCGCTCGATCAGTTCGGCCGCCTCGACGTCCTCGTCAACAATGCCGGCATCCTGCGCGACCGGATGATCTTCAACATGGAGCCCGAAGAGTGGGACGCCGTGATCAAAGTCCATCTGAGGGGCACGTTCGCGCCTACGCGGCATGCGGTCGCAATCTGGCGCGACCAGTTCAAGGCCGGCCAATCAGTTGACGCGCGGGTGATCAACACCAGCTCGTCGTCTGGGATCTTCGGCAACCCCGGCCAGACGAATTACGGCGCCGCCAAGGCCGGCATCGCGGCGTTCACCGTGATCGCGGCCCGCGAGGTCGAGCGCTACGGAATCACTGTCAACGCGATCTATCCCTCCGCTCTGACGCGCATGACCGAGGACCTGGCCGCGCTCCGCGGCAGGGCCGAGCAAACCGAAGATGAACGGCGCAGGCGGGACCCCGACAACATCGCTCCGCTGGTCGTCTGGCTGGGCAGCGAAGAGTCCAGAGGCATCACCGGCCGCGTCTTCGGCGTGAGTGGCGGCCGGATCACGGTGGCTGAGGGGTGGCACGCGGGGCCGCGCATCGACCACGACGGCCGCTGGGACCCTGCCGAGCTGGGCAAGGTCGTCCCCGGCCTCGTCGCGAAGGCCGCCCCTAACGCCGACGTCTACGGCGACATCTCGGCAGAGGAGAGAGTTCACGATGGGTGAGGCAAGAGGTCCGGCCGAGCAGAACTTCCGCGTCCGGGCCCGCGCCTGGCTCGAAGCCAACGCGACCAGACGCTCGGACGAGGACGGCAGGCAAGCGCGGCGCTGGGACCTGGCCTCGGCGAGGGTCTTCCAGGGCAAACTGCATGACGCGGGCTTTGCCGGCGTAGCCTGGCCGACGGCCTATGGCGGCCAGGGCCTGACGCCGGCCGACCAGCGTGCCTTCGACGAGGAGGCGCGGGAGTTCGACCTGCCAGGCGAGTTCTTTGGGATCGGCATGGGGATGTGCGGTCCCACCCTGCTCGACCTCGGCACAGACGAGCAGAAGCTCCGCTACATCCGCCCTCTACTGCGCGGCGAGGAGGTCTGGTGCCAGCTCTTCTCTGAGCCGGGCGCGGGCTCGGACGTGGCCAGCCTGCAGACGCGGGCTGTGAAGGAGGGCGACGTCTGGGTGGTCAGCGGCCAGAAGGTCTGGACGTCCGTCGCCCGGTTCGCGGACCTGGGCGCTTTGATCGCTCGCACCGACCCCGACGTGCCTAAGCACGACGGCATCACGATGTTCGTGGTCGACATGCACGCGCCGGGGGTCACGGTCCGCCCGCTGCGCGACATGACCGGCGGGGCCACGTTCAACGAGGTCTTCTTCGACGGCGTCCGCGTCCCTGCGGAAAACGTGATCGGCGAAGTCAACGCCGGCTGGGCGGCTTCGGTCCGGATGCTCATACACGAGCGGGTCTCGATCGGCGGCACCACTCGGTCCCGGCGAGGCGCCGCCTTCGCCACGCTGACCGAGGTGGCCCGCTCCCGCGGCGTGGACCGCGACCCCGTCGTCCGCCAGCGGCTCGCGGAGCTGTATGTACGAGAGCGCGTTGTGCATCTCTTCGGCACCCGGCTTGCGCAGGAGGCGCGGCTCGGCCGCAGTCCGGGCTCCCGAGGCTCCGTCGGCAAGCTGGCCGGCGCGGAGCTTGCTCGCTTCAGCGCCGGCGTGGCGGCTGAGCTGCTGGGCAGCGACGCCATAGCCTGGGACGGGACTGACCGG
>DATFVU010000065.1:0-5597 GCA_035260145.1 Candidatus Polarisedimenticolia bacterium
CGGCGAGAGTCGCCCATCAGGCGGAACACTTCGGAGAGCCCCGACCAGGCGTCGGCGCAGTCGAGATTGGATTCGAGGGCTCGCTGGAAGCACTGCAAGGCGCCGACGAGATCGCCGCTCTCGGCGCAGACGGCTCCCTGCCGGGCCCACAGCGCCTCCCCGCCCCCGGCCGCGAGCGCTCCGAGCGGGTCGAGATCGTGGACGGGATCCGGCACGGTCCGCTTCAGCATCGAAAGCTCCTGTCGCCGCCGCTCGAATCCAGGGGCTCGGTCACCAGATCCAGAACCTGCGCGTGCGATTCACTGCCACCCCGGCAGCCGGTGTCGCCGTGCTCTCTGCCATCTGCGAATGCGGGGGGAATGGAAAAGGAGATAAGGGGAAATTGCGGTTGGGTGCACCGGCCGCCGGGGTAATTTTGTGCGTTCAGCATCTCGCTTCCTGTATTTTTTATTTCGTACCTGCGATCAAAAGTCACTCCCAGACAAGCAAACTTCGTGCCGCATATCGCCGACGCTCAGAATCAGCCGAGACTTCGATCTCAAATCGTTAAGGCTCAACTGCTTATTCAACGCTCCCCGACCCAGAAAACGAACAAGTCAGGAGCTTCCAATCGTCCCTTGGCAGCGGCGTTTTGACGCGGCGGCGCGTCCGATCAATGTTCTCCTTTGTTTCCAGACGATTGCCGAATGTCAGATGGGCGGGCGTAGCGGCGGACCTGTGACGTGGGGTGCGTCGATACTGGTCACCGACCGTTCACCTGCGGACAGTCAAGCGTCCGGAACGGGTTCGTCGGCGTGACAGGGCGAGGAGAAGGCGGGAGACGCCGACCTCCAGCTTCGGGTCTTCGATGAGGCCGGAGCGGCACATGAGCAGGAGATGTCCGGCCTCGATCGCCATCGTGCCGGAGTCCGCCTCGTTGACGGAACCGTCCCCCGGGGGCTCGAGGGCCGATCCGGGATCGATCTCGAAGGCCCGCAAGTGAATCTTTTCCGTCGACTGACCGTGCGACGGAAGGAATCCGGCCCCCAGATCGAGACTCCCCCCGGGCCGGGGACGCATTCCGGTCTCCTCCATGAGCTCCAGGCGCGCCCGCGCTGTGATCCCCCTGGCGCCGCGATCGCGCGGCTCCAGGCTGCCCGCCACGGCCTCGATCAGAGATCGATAGCGCTTCCTATCTTTGATGGGCAGATGGAGTCTCGAGCGCAGAGACAACCCCGGCCGGAATCCGATCTTGCACACCACCATCAGACGGCGCGCCCGACCCTCCAGATAGAACGGAAGGATCGCCACGGCGTCCACGCCGCGACGATGCAGGACCTCGAACCGGTAGGGCCTGGACGCACCGCCATCGCGGTACAGATTCTTCGCGAGAAAACGCTCCAGGACCAGAAACCCCGGACCGGATCCCCGCAGGCGTTTGAGAATCCGAAGCCCCACGACGCGTCGGGGGGGACGGATGACGACGATGTTCCGGGGGCCGGAGGCTGGGTTTCTTCCGCGGCGCGCGCCTCGACTCAACGGTGTGTCCTCGGGGTGGCGCCGGCCTGGATCATCCCAGGAGCTTTTTCAGCTCTTTGATCTTCGCGGCGACGTCGCGGTACGTCGAATCCAGGCCGTACACCTCCGTGTAGAGCTGCATGGCCTTCTTGTAGTCGCCCTGTTCCCGGTAGACCTCGGCGATGTCATAGCGCAGCCCGGCCGACTCGTGCTCTCCGAGGTTCGGCATCTGCAGGGCCTTCTGATACCACTTCAGCGCGAGCTGCGGCATCCCTTTTTCACGGAAGCACAGCCCCAGGATCTCGCAGCACTCGACCGTCTTGGACGGGTCGCGCGCGGCGTACTGGAACTCGCCGATCGCCTCGTCCACCAGACCCATCTCCTTGTAGGCGATTCCCAGGTTGTAGTGCGTCTCGTAGTCGTGCGAGTCGACCTGCTGCTCGACTCCCTTTCGGAAGGCCTTGAAGATCTCGTCCAGGCTGTGACCCGGGCCTTCGAGCGATTCCTGCTCCTGCGTGTCGACCGCGACCTGAGCCTCGGCCAGGCTCCGATCGAGCTCCGAGGCGAGATCGAAGAAGTCCCCCTCGGCCGCGACCGGCTCGCTGGCCTTTTCCACCTTGAACACCGGTTTGGCCCTGGCGGCGCGCGGCACGTCCGGGGCCGGGCGCTGCGCCGGCAGGACGACCGTCTGCGCACCGAAGGCCCGCTCCACGTCCAGGTCGAGGGCGCTCGGCTCCCGGGGTGGCGCCGGCCGCCCGGCCGCCGGCGTGTCAGTCGGCGGAAGGCGGTTGGCGCGCTCGAACCGATTGGCGACCTCCTGGCTGCCCGGATATTGCTTCTGCAGCTGGAACAAGACGGCGCGAGCCTCCTCCAGAAGCCCCTGGTCGATATAGAAATCGACCTCTCCGAGTTTCTCGGGATCGGGGTCCCTGCTCGACGCGGCGGCCGGCAACCCCGAGTCTCCTCCGCGCGCCGCGGCTGGAGCGGGCTCCTCCTCGAGCTCGATTGCGAGTCCTTCCCCTTCGCTCCCCAGCGACAGACCCAGATCCTCCGGCGTCTCCTCTTCGATCTTCTCGGGGACCGGCCGCGCCGCGGGCGGAGTCGGGGGCGCGGGGCGGGGCGCCGGCGCCGGCCGAACCGGCTCGGCCCTTTTGGGCTCCTCCGGCTCTTCCGGCATTTCGATTTCCAGCTCCAGCTCCGAATCGTCGCTGACGGGCACGCCCTTCACGGCACCGCTTGCGATGCTGGTCGGCTCGATCTCCAGCTCCGCGCCCGGCGGAGCATCCTCGATCTCGAGCTCCGGAGTGGAGGAAACGGGGGGCGCCTTCGGGGCCCTGGCGACGGGAGGAGGCGCCGCCGGGGCCGGTTTCGGGGGGGCCGGCGCCACGGCCGCCGCCTTGGGAGACGCCGCCTTGAGGGCGGGAGCCGGCGCGGCAGCGCCACCGGTGAATTCCCTGATCTTTGGATTGTTGGGGTCGATCCGGATCGCCTCGTTGATCAGATCCTGCGCCTCTTCGGAGCGGTTCTTCGCCTTCAGGAGCGCCGAAAGCGACAGGCACTCGGCGACCGCCTTCTCCTTGTCCCCCTCCTCGTAATAGATCTCTTTCAGTTTCGAGTGCGACGGCACGTGCTTCGGGTGCTTTTCGAGAATCTTGAGGAGCTGCTCCTTGGCCTTCTCCAGGAGCCCGTACTTGATGAAGACCTCGGCCTCAGTGAAATGCTCGCTGATGAATTCGTCGTCCTCCGCCTCTTCCGCATCCTCGCCCGGATCGTTTTCCATGTCCTGGATCACGCTCTGCGGACCGGCGATGACGTCGTCGTCCACGCCGGCCAGTGCGTCGCTGCCCGAGGCGATCTCGTCGGAATCGTCGCTCGTCTCGGCCGCGGGCGCCTCGTCCAGGACCAGCGCTCCCTCCTGAATATCGGGAACCGCCGGCGGTGGGGCCGGGGTTCGGACCGGCGGCCTCGCCGCGGCGACACCCGGCCTGCCTCCGGATACGCGGGCCATCAGCTCGGCGTTTCTCGGATTGTTCGGGTCGATCTCCTGGAGCCGCGCGACGATCCCCTCCGCCTCCTTCGTCTCCTTCGCGCCGACCAGGATCTCCGCGAGATCCGCGAGGGCCTCCACCTGCGCGTTGCGATCCCCCGCCTGCTGCGCCACGTCGGCGCGCTTTCTGAGCGCATCCCGATGCTGAGGGAAGGCCCGCAGGAATTCATCCAGGATTCCGGCCGCGTCCCCCGTGCGCGAGGCGCCCGCGTACCCGTCCACCGCCCGCACCACCCACTCGAACGACGCCGCCGAGTCGTCCTTCGAGACGTAGAAGCGAGTCACCGCGGCCGCGACCTCGGGCGGCGCGTCCTGCATCCCCTTGAGCTTCTGGAACACCTTCTCCGCCTGCGGCGCCTTCCCCGCCGCCAGGTAGGCCTCCCCCAGGAGCGCCAGCGAGCGGGGGTTGTCGCCGTTCGCCTTCGCCATGTTCTCGACGGTCGACAGCAGAGCGCCGGGGCTCTTCTCGGCCTCCTTGGTCAGGGCAAGGACAAGGCTCATCATGTCGGCGTCCCCGGGGACGATCTTGGCCCCTTTCTGCGCGACGCGGATCGCCTCGTCCAGCATTCCCTTCTTGGCGAGCTCCTGGGCCACCTGGCGGAACTCACGGCCGGCGTCCGGGAGATTGCCGGCCCGCACCAGAAGGTCGGCATAGCTCATCCGGACCTTCATGTTGTCCGGCTCCATCTCGAGGACATGGGGGAAGATCTCGATCGCCTTCTTGAACTGTGACGATTTGATGAACCGGTCGGCCACCGCCATGTACTGCGCCTTGGCCTCGATCGTCAGGCCCTGCTGCTGGTAAAGCCCCGCCAGCCTCTGCTGGCAATCGAGGTTGGCGGGGTCGAGCTTGCTGACCTTCTTGTACATCGCGATCGATTTGAGGAAGAACCCGTCGGTGGCGTAGAACTCGGCGATGCGCAGGAAATAGCGAATGGCGTCCTGCGTCTTCCCCGCCCGCACGCACAGGTCCCCCAGCTTGTTGAGGACGCCCATGTCGCGCGAATTGTCCTCGGCAAGCTTCCTGTACTCGGCGATCGCCTCGGGGATCTTCCCGGACTTGACGAGCTTTTCGGCGTTGGCGTTGGTCTTGGCCCGGTCGAGTGCCATCAATTCACCGGCAGAGCCTGCGGAACGACGAGCGGCAGCCCGGGAGACGCATCCTCCCGGACTCCCCTGAATGTCGATCGGTGCCAGGGCGTGGGTCCGAAGCGGCGCAGGGCGTCGAGGTGAGCGCGGGTTCCGTAACCCTTGTGCTGCTCGAAGCCGTACTCCGGATAGAGACTGTGAAAGGCGAGCATCATCTCGTCACGGTAGAACTTCGCCACGATCGACGCCGCGGCGATGGAGGCGGAGATGCGGTCGCCATGCACCAGACCGCGCTGCGGGATGCCGATGGCGGGGATGCTCAGCGCGTCGACCAGCACGAAATCGGGCCGCACCTTGAGAGCCCTCACCGCGCGCCGCATCGCCTCGAGGGTCGCCCTCAGGATGTCGGTTCGATCGATCTCCTCCGGATCGACCACCCCGAGGGCGAAGGTCACCGCGCGCGAGGCGATCCGCCGCGCCAGCCGCTCGCGCTCGGCCGCATCGAGCAGCTTCGAATCGCGCAGGCCCCTGACCGGGCGGTCCGGGTCGAGAATGACCGCGCCCGCGACGACCGGTCCGGCCAGACAGCCTCTCCCCACCTCGTCGACGCCCGCGACAACGCGCCGCCCCGCGGCGTGAAGCTGCCGCTCATGGACCAGTGAGGCGGCGCGCGCGCGCATGCGATCTCCTCTCAGCCCTGCGTCTCTTCCTCGACGCGCGCCGCCTTGCCCTTGCGCTCGCGCAGGTAATACAGCTTCGCGCGGCGCACCCGTCCATGCCTCATCACTTCGACCTTGCTGATGATCGGCGAATGCACCGGGAAGATGCGCTCCACCCCGATACCGTCGGAGATCTTGCGCACGGTGAAGGTTCCGCCGGTTCCGCCCCCCTTCATGGCAATCACCATTCCCTGGAACACCTGGATGCGGTCCTTCTCCCCTTCCTTGACCTTGACGTGCACTTT
>DATFVU010000066.1:0-2583 GCA_035260145.1 Candidatus Polarisedimenticolia bacterium
ACGCCATCCTCCGCGAGATGGTCGAACATGTCGAGCAGAGGCAGGTAGGTCTCGCTGATCGCCTCGAACAGCCAGTTCTCCTCAAGGAAGTGTTCCCGCTCGGGGTGGCGGACGAACGGCAGGTGCGAGTGCAGGACCAGACACAGATCTCCTTCCGCGGCCACCGGAGCGGAAACCTGCGCCGGTCGGTCCGCCCGGCCCGAATGCCACACCGTCCCCCCGCCGGGCGAGGTGACGCGATTCCCGGAATCGGGCAAGCCGGGCGCAGTCGCCCGCGCCGACTCATCGCACTCCGGCAGCGTGACGCGCGCGCGGCCGCCCGTTCGCTTGTCGATCCAGACCTCGGGCGCCTCTCCCGGCCCTTCGCGCGGAACGCGTAGCGCATTGCTCAAAAGCAGCTCGCTGAATTCTCCGGCCTGACTCAGTCCCAGCCGGACGCGCACCATGCAATCGACGCGCTCGTTCGGGAGGTACCACGAGGGGGCGCGGAAATCGAAGGTCAGCCGTCGGTCCTCCTGGAACGATCGGCCGTCGTCGGATGTCTCGACGCGAATCTCGGCCTTCGAGGCGGGGCGCCGGAGGCGATCCGCGAGATCGGGCCCGACGACCCAGTAGAGAAACAGAAGGCGCGGGTGAACCAGCATCAGGACGGCGCGGGAGGGCCCCGAGGGGGCCGGCAGAGGCTCCGCGTCGCCGGATTCGCCGGTCGTCCCCGGACGTCCGCCGCCGGAGTCGGTTTCGGATAGGCGCGGCGGTTCGGGGTGCATGCGGCGGAGGACCCGTGAGGGAAATCAGTGACCGGGGCGGAGCGACTCCCCGATGAGAAGCGCCTCACACTGGCCTGCGACCTTGCTCAGCACGCCCTTGACGCCGCAGATCTCTTCCAGAATGTCGCGGGACAGGAAGGTGTCCCCCAGGCGCGGCAGGTCGGGCGCCGCGGTGGCGCTCCCCGGACTGGCCTCGTCCAGGGCCCGGCGCAGCGTGGCGCGCGCGAGGATCAGATCCTCCCCGGCCGGTCTTCCGGACACGCCGGCAGTTTCAGCGATCAGCTCCAGGGTCCGGCAGATCTGCGTCACGATGAATTCCACGAACGGAATCGCCACCGCGCCGTCCCGTCGCTTCATCGACCACAGCGGGACCGTGTCCAGCTCGGGCACGTCGATGCCGAGCGCGATTCTTTCGGCGCGCAGGGAGCGCGGCAAGGGGTCGGGCAGAAGGGCGTGCCGGTATCCGGTCTGCAGGAGATCCATGAAGTAATGCAGCCTGTGAACCTGCAACTCAAGCGGGGAGTGCGTCGGTCCGGCCCGCTCCTCGATCCGACCGACCGTCGGCGGCGCCGGCACGGGCTGGTAATCGGCCCCCGGAACCCCGGGTATCGATTTGATCACGTGTCACCTCCGGGCGGCGGGCCGCGACTCCTGCCGCCGTCCGGCCTCCTCCGAGCGAAGGGGGAGATCGGAGGCCCGTCAGAATCAATGCATACGGTATATTTTGCACCGTAGCCCTGTTCGCCTCCACTGTCAAGAGGAAAATTGTCCCGGCCGACGCGATCGATCGGGGTCATCGCCCCCGCTCGCTCTCACGTTCCAGGCCAGAAGCCCCGACGCGGCGAACCCCAGCGCGTTCAAAGCGCCGTGGAGCCGCACCATGTGAGGGATGTCGATGGCGGAGCGTCCGATGAATTCGCCCCAGGCGTAGGCGACCGCCAGGAGCATGGAGGCGACGATCGATGTCGACGAGAGGACCAGCAGCGCGCGGAACAGCCCGGCCTCGAGGCGAGGCAGGCAGATCCACGTCAGGACGGCGAGGAGGCCGAGGCAGGTCGCCAGAATGGACGTGGCTCCCAGGCTGACCGCGGCGGTGGTGAGAAAGCCGGCCGCGACCAGTGCGGGACCCGCGACGATCCCGAACACGACGACGAGCTCCACCGCGCGGTCCAGCCGCCCGACGGCCCGCGCGACACGCAGCGTGGCCGCGGCGAAGACCGCGGCGGCGAATCCCGCGAAGTGAAAATGGACCGCGGTCAGAAGGACGATCGGCTCGCCGAAGCCGAGCGGGGCGACTCCCAGACGCGACGCTACGAGCCAGGCGGCGCCGACCGGCAGGTAGACAAGACCAATCCCGGCGCACGTCCCGGCGTCGAGCCGCCATCCTCCGCGCAGGAGCGCGGATGCTCCCGAAAGACCGGCGAGTCCGGCGACGGCGAGCCAGCCGCTGGCGAGCGCGGCCGCGGCCGGGCCGCGCGCCATCCAGAAAGATGCCACGGCGATGACCGCCGCCGGCGCCTGGAGCCAACAGGCAAGGCGGAGGAGACCATTGGAGGCGTACAGCCGTAAGCCCAGTGGAACAACCACGAGCGGTGCCACGAGAAACAGGAGCTCGAGTCCCCCCAGGGGTGCCCGCCCCGCGGTCGCGGCGATCGCCAGGAAGACCCAGGCCAGTCCCCCGAATCCGGCGCTGGCCGCGAGAAGGGTTCTCCCGTCTTTCATCGCCCGAATCCGGCGCTCACGGCGTCGACCCCTTCCGCGAGGTCGCGGAGGTGCTCGAGGACCCTGGCGTGGATCCGGTGCACGATGGCGCCCG
>DATFVU010000067.1:0-4878 GCA_035260145.1 Candidatus Polarisedimenticolia bacterium
GGGCGGGCTCTTCAGTCGATCGTCGCGATCACCTTCAACTCGATGGCGATGTCCGTCGGCAGGCGGCTGACCTCGACGGTGGTGCGGGCCGGTCGGATGCCGGTGAAGTGCTCGGCGTAGATCCGGTTGTAGATCGCGAAGTCCTTCATGTCGGTCAAATAGACGGTCACGTCGACGATGCGGTCCCAGGACGACCCGGCGTCCTCCAGCACCGTGCGCACGTTCTGGAACGCGGAGCGGCACTGCACCTCGATGTCGTGGGACACGACGGCCCCGCCCGCGTCGCGCGTCACCCCCGGGATCTCGGCCGAGCCGCGCGTGCGCGGGCCGATGCCGGAAAGGAACAGCAGGTGTCCGGCGCGCCGGGCGTGCGGGTAGGGGCCGACCGGCTCGGGGGCCCTGAGACTCATCACCTCGCCGTCCTTGTCGCCTCGAGTCACCTCATCCTCCCGTCGCATCCTGGCCGAGCCGGATGCAGACGTTCTTCGGCTCGGTGAAGAAACGCAGCGCTTCCTCCCCCCCTTCGCGACCGAGGCCGCTCTTCTTCATGCCGCCGAAGGGGACCCTGAGATCCCGCAGAAGCCAGCAATTCACCCAGACCGTCCCCGATGCGATGCGCTCCGCCAGGCGGTGGGCACGCGCCAGGTTCTCGGTCCAGACCATGGCGGCGAGCCCGTAATCGGTGTCGTTGGCCCAGGCGATCACCTGGTCTTCGTCCGCGAACGGCGTGATGGTGACCACCGGTCCGAAGATCTCCTCGCGATTGACGCGCGATGTGACCTCGAGATCCGTGATGACGGTCGGCTCCACGAAATAGCCGCCGCGGCAGCGTTCGCTCACCACACCCGAAGGAGGCCCACCGCCGCAGCGGATCCGTCCCCCCTCCTGTCGCGCCGCCTCGATGTAGGACAGCACCTTGGCTCTGTGCCCGCTCGAAATCAGGGCCCCCTGCTCGGTCGCCGGGTCCAGCGGATCGCCCAGCTTCAGACGGGACGCCCGCGCGGTGAACGCGTCGACGAACGGCGCGTACAGGTCCTTCTCGACGAAGATGCGCGACCCGCTGAGACAGATCTCCCCCTGGTTCGTGAACGAGGCGCGCAGGCCCGCGCTCACCGCCTCGTCGAGTCGGGCGTCGGCGAACACGATGTTGGGGTTCTTTCCGCCCATCTCCAGGGCCACCTTCTTGAACAGGGGCGCGGCGTTCTTGGCGATGTCGGCGCCGGTCACGGTGCTGCCGGTGAAGGACAGGGTCGGGACGTCGGGGTGCCGGGCGATCGCGGCCCCGACCGAAGGCCCCCGCCCGTGGACGATGTTGAGCACACCATTCGGCAGGCCGACCTCGCGGCAGATCTCCGCCAGCATGAACGCCGTCACCGGCGACAGCTCGGACGGCTTCGCGACGGCCGTGTTGCCGGTGGCGAGGGCGGGTGCGATCTTCCAGGACAACAGGTACAGCGGCAGGTTCCAGGGGGCGATCAACCCGGCGACCCCGCGCGGATGGCGCAGGGTGTAGTTGATAGCCTGGAGGTCGGTGGCGTGCGCCTCGGAGTGAAAGTGCAGGGGGGCCGTGGCGAAGAATCGGAAATTGCTCGCCGCGCGTGGAATGTCGAGCGATCGCGCCAGGGCGATCGGCTTGCCGGTGTCGATGCTTTCCGCCCGCGCCAGATCCTCGGCGCGCCCCTCGATGCGCTCGGCGATGGCGAGCAGGAGGCGCGCGCGCTCTTCGGCCGGCCGCCTCGACCAGGCCGGGAAGGCCCGTTTCGCCGCCGCGACGGCGCGCTCGACGTCGCGCTCGTCGCCGTCCGGGACCGATGCGAACACCGCCCCCGTGGCCGGCTCGATCCCTTCGAGATACCGGCCGGTGAGCGGCTCGACCAGGTCGCCGTCGACGTAGTCCCTGAGTGTTGTCACCTTCGATCCCTCCGGCCGTCTCGCGGCCGAAGCACCGTTTGCCGCGCGACGCCGGGCTACAGGCACGAGGTCCTGCCTCCGTCGACGGGAAGGCTGACCCCCGTGATGTAGCCGGCGTCCGGCGTCGCGAGGTAGCCCGCCGCCGACGCGATCTCCTCCGGACGGGCGAAGCGCCCGAGCGGGATGTCCGCTCTCATCCGCCGCTGCATCTCCTCCTCGTCGATTCCCTCGGCGCGCGCCTTCGAAAGAATCAGCGACCGCAGGCGCTCGGTCGCGGTCGCTCCCGGGAGGATGTTGTTCACGGTGATCCCGAAGGGGGCGAGCTCCCCCGCCAGGGTCTTGGACCAGGCGGCGACCGCCCCGCGGATCGTGTTCGAGACCCCCAGTCCGGGGATCGGCTGCTTCACGGAAGTCGAAATGACATTGATGACCCGGCCGTATCCCGCCCGCCTCATTCCCGGAACGAGCAGCGCGGCCAGGATCTGATTGCACACGAGGTGCGCCGAGAAGGCCCGGAGGAACTCCGAGGGCTCCGCCCCGAAAACCGGTCCGGACGGCGGTCCACCGGTGTTGTTCAGAAGGACCTCGATCGGACCGGTCCTCTCGATGTGAGGCGCGACCGCGGCCCGCACCGACTCCGGATTGGCGAAGTCCGCGACCAGGTGCTCGTGCCGCAAAGCACCGGCGGGAGCGGCCGCTCCCCCCGCCGCCTCGAGCTCGTCGCGAACCCTTTGCAGCGCCCCCTCGTCCCGGGCCAGGAGGGTCACGCGCGCGCCGAGACGCGCGAACTCGAACGCGCAGGCCCGGCCGATCCCCCGCGTGCTGCCGCACACCAGCGCTCTTCGCCCGCTCAGAGGCCCCATCGGCTCTTCCCGTTCCGAAGGATATCGGGTCGGGCCTCGGCGGGGCAAGTCGGAGGCCTCGTCTCCGTGGCAGGCTGCGGCGCGCCGGGGCCCCGCCGCGCGCAGTCGGCGCGGTGGGGGGCGCCTGGCGAGGCCGAGGGGAGGCTCGCGCAGCGGGCCGGACCCGTGCCCGGTGGGCGCAGGGGGCGGAGCCGCGTGCCGCCCCTATGCGGACGATGCCTGGTCGGGTAACATGACGGCCTTCGTAAGGAGGAATTATGCGCCGTCCCCGGACCGTCCTCAGCGCCCTGACTTGTCTGTTGCTTCTCGTCCCCCTCTCGATCCCACGCGCCGCCGAGAAGAGGGGCATCACCGAACAGGATCTCTTCCGTTTCGTCTGGATCGCCGACCCGCAGATCTCGCCCGACGGCTCGCGGGTGGCCTTCGTGCGCGTCCGCGTCAACGACAAGAAGGAGGGGTACGAGACTGAGATCTGGATGGTCCCCACGCGCGGGGGAGCCCCGCTGCGCCTGACGGCGGGCCCGCATGATTCCGGCCCGCGCTGGTCGCCGGACGGCGCCCGCCTGGTCTTCAGCCGCGCCACAGTCAGCGACGGTGAGCCGCAGCCGCCCCAGCTTTTCGTCCTCCCCATGGGAGGCGGAGAGGCCTGGGCGCTCACGTCCCTTCCCAAGGGGGCCGGCGCGCCCGCCTGGTCGCCGGACGGGAAGAGCATCGCCTTCCTCAGCATCACCACGGACGAGGACATCGCGAAGGCCGCAAAGAAGAAGGAGAAGGATGCAAGCGAGGAGCGCGAGAGCGACGTCCGGATCGTCACTCTGGCGATCTACCGGGCCGACGATGAGGGGTACATGGACCCCAAGCGCCACTCGCATATCTGGACCGTCGGCGTCCCGGCCAATGGCGGAGAGGGCGTCACGCCCAAAGCCGTCACTTCGGGCCCCTACGACGAGGGGCCCCCCGCGTGGTCCCACGACGGAACCCGGATCTACTTCACGTCGGATCGAAGCCTGGAGTCTTACTACGAGCTCCCCACCTCGGTGCTTTACGCCGTGAACGCCTCGGGCGGCGAGGCGACTCCCGTCGTGTCCATGGACGGCGTCGTGGAATCGTTCCGCTTCGCCCCGGGAGGACGGCAGGTGGCGTTCGTCGGCGCGGTGACCCGTCCGCCCCGGTCGTACGATCAGTCGCAGCTGTTCGTGTCGGACGTGGCTCCAAGCTCGAAGCCGAAGGCTTTGGCGCCCGACCTCGACCGGGACGTGGACGGGGGGATCACCGGCGACCAGCACGCGCCGCGCGGCGGCTCCGGGTCCGCACCCGTCTGGACGGCGGACGGCCGCTCGGTCCTCGTATCGGTGACCGACCGGGGCACCTCGAACCTGCGCCGCTTCGATCTGGCAGGCGGGCGCCCGCGCATGGTCACGACCGGCGACCAGGAGGTCTCGGCCTGGACCGCCACGCCCGACGGGTCGCGCATCGTGGTCCTGGTCTCGACCCCGACCAGCATCGGAGATCTTTTCCTCGTCGGCGCCGACGGAAAACTTGCGCGCCTGACCGACCTGAATAAGGAGCTGTTCGCCGACCTCAAGCTCGGCGAGCCCGAAGCGATCGAGTACACGAGCTTCGACGGAAAACGGATCCAGGCCTGGGCGCTGCGGCCCCCCGACTTCGACCCCCACAAAAAATATCCCCTCATCCTCGACATTCACGGCGGGCCGCACGCCGCCTACGGCTACACGTTCTTCCACGAGTTTCAGGCGATGGCGGCGCGCGGATACGTCGTCCTCTACCCCAATCCGCGGGGCAGCACGTCCTACGGTGAGGAGTTCGGGAACGTCATTCAGTATCGCTATCCGGGCGACGACGCGAAGGATCTTCTGGCGGGAGTGGACGAGGTCATTCGACGCGGGTACGTCGATGAGCACCGGCTCGGGGTCACGGGAGGGAGCGGAGGGGGTGTCCTGACCAACTGGCTGATCGGACACACCGACCGGTTCGCGGCGGCGGTCTCGCAGCGGTCGATCGCCGACTGGTCATCGTGGTGGTACACGGCCGACTTCACCCTGTACCAGCCGACCTGGTTCCGCGGCGCGCCGTTCGAGCAGGC
>DATFVU010000068.1:0-3699 GCA_035260145.1 Candidatus Polarisedimenticolia bacterium
CCCGCCGTGCCGAAGTCGCCCTGGTCGGCGAAATAGGGCCCCTTGCGCGTATCCGCCCCGGAGAGCGTCTCGGGGATCAGCCAGTGCAGGTCGGCGTACCCCTGCCCGTGGGCGTGGCTGACCAGGTTGTTCGGAACACCGTCGACGCTGACCGCCACGTCGGTCCCATGATCGGCGTCGAACCCGCGCAGGAAGATCTGATCCGCCTTGCCGCCGCCGGCGTGCTGGCCGATGACGATCCCCGGCAAGACGCGCAGCACGTCCTCCGGCGACGCCATCGGGCGCAGGGCCAGGTCCCTCTCCCGAATGTAGTCCGACGTGGCGGCGGAGATCGGCCGCGGCGCCGAAACGGTCACGCTCTCCACCGGCCCGGGGGGCGCGGCGTCACTCTCTGCCCCGCTCTCAGTGCCGCACGTCGGATCGGCCGGCGGTGGGTCATCCGCGGCAGGAGTGCTGGTGAAGGACGCCAGGATCAGGAAGCATTGGACGGCCGCCCGAACCATCGTGCCCGGGGCCGATCGAACGCGGACCGAATTCACGATGCCACCTCCTGGGTCACCGTGGAATATACGCAGCGGGGCGCACCAACGGATGTCACCTGGGTCACACAAATGGCCGCCTCGTTGTCCCGTCGCTTGGGCGGTGCTATACAAGTTTGTTGAATCCCGGCATATCGATCGCTCATCGTGAGACGAGGCAAGGAGGGACAGAAGATGCGCGCAGCCGTGATGACGGAGGTCAGGAAGCCCTGGACGATCAAGACACTCCCCGATCCCAACCCGGCCGCAGGGCAGGTCCTGGTTCGGATCCGCGCCAGCGGAATGTGCGGGACCGATCTTCATGTGCATCGCGGGACCATGCCGGTGTCGTTGCCGCTGGTCCTGGGTCACGAGCCGGTCGGCGTGATCGAGGCGGTCGGCCCCGGCGTTGCGGGTCTGCGCCAGGGCGACCGCGTCGGCGTCAGCTGGGCCCAGCGCGGCTGCGGCCGCTGCCGGTACTGCCAGGAAGGTCGGATCGCCTACTGCCCCGAATACCAGTCCTGGATGCAGATGGGCGGAGGCAACTCGGAGCTGATGCTGGCCTGGGCCACCGGCTGCACGCTCGTGCCCGCGGCGCTGAGCGACGAGGACGCGGCGCCGATCTTCTGCGCCGGGTTCACCGTCATGAGCGGACTGCGGAACGCCGCCCCACGCCCCGGGGACCGGGTCGCCGTTCTCGGCATCGGCGGCCTCGGCCACCTGGCCGTGCAATACGCGAAGGCCCTGGGGCTCGAGGTGGTCGCGGTGACCGGCAGCGCCGACAAGCGGGACGAGGCGCGACGGCTCGGCGCCGACGAGGTCCTGGTCGCCGCCAAGGACATCGGCCAGGCGCTCCTCGATGCGGGGGGCGCCGACGTCATTCTCGGGACCACCAACTCGGCGGCGCAGGCGACCCAGGCGCTGCACGGCCTGAGGCCGGAGGGTCGGATGGTGAACATGGGACTCGTCGACGGGCCGATCCAGGCCGACTCCGGGCATTTCCTGTCGCGGCAGGTCCGTCTCGTGGGGAGCATGCAGAATCTCAGGCGCGACCTGGTCGAGGCGCTCGAGCTCGCGGCGGCCGGCAAGGTCAAACCAAAAATCGAGATCTTCCCCCTCGACCGAATCAACGAGGCGCGTGATCGTCTCGAGGCCGGGAAGATCCGCTACCGTGCCGTCATCAAGCATTGAGCCGCCGGCTGCGGCCGCGATGCGCATCGCCGGTCTGTGGCGCTACCCGATCAAATCGATGGCGGGCGAGCGGGTCCAGCGCGCCGATCTGCACCTCGACGGCATCGAAGGCGATCGGGTCGTGCAGGTGCGGGACGCCCGCGGCCGCGTCCTGACGGCGCGCACGCATCCGAAACTCCTGGGCCATCGCGCCACGCTCGGACCGGACGGCGAGCCGCTCGTCGACGGGCGACCCTGGAGATCGGACGAGGTCGCGCGCGACGTCGTCGCGGCGGCCGGTGGCGGGGCCAGGCTAGTCCGCGCCGACCCTGAGGAGCGCTTCGACGTCCTCCCCCTCCTGGTCGCGACCGACGGCGCCATCGAGGCGTTCGGGTACGACGGCCGGCGGCTGCGCCCCAACATCGTCATCGCCGGGGTCGAGGGGCTCGCCGAACGTCGATGGGAGAGGCGGGCGCTGCGTGCCGGCACGGCCTTCATCGGCCTGCACAGCCTGCGCGCACGATGCGTCATGACGACGTATGATCCGGACACGCTCGATCAGGACGTCGGCGTCCTCCGGCACATTCAGGAGAGCTTCGACGGCAAGCTGGCGCTCAACGCCTACGTGATCCGCGAGGGCGTGGTGGCGGTCGGTGACGAGGCGGTGCTTCAGGATCGCGAGGAGGGTTGATGGGGCAGCGGATCCGGATTCCTCCCGGCAGGCGCGTCCGCCTGAAAGACTTCGAGCCGGACGACACGTCCGACTGCGACGACAAGGACGAGGCGCTCGAAAAGTTGGAGAAGCACCGGCAGCGATTGGGCGAGCTGCAGCGCCTGCTGTTCGCCGACGCGGGGCAGGCGCTTCTGATCGTCCTGCAGGCCATGGACGGCGGCGGCAAGGACGGGACGATCCGCCACGTCATGTCCGCTTTCAACCCCCTGGGATGCCGGGTGACCTCGTTCAGGGCGCCGACGCCCGAGGAGCTCGCGCACGATTTTCTCTGGCGCGTCCACCGCGAGGTGCCGCCGCTCGGCTGGGTCGGGATCTTCAATCGCTCCCACTACGAGGACGTCCTGGCCGGGCGGGTCCGAAGGCTCGTTCCGCCGTCCGTCTGGCGCCGCCGCTACGCCCGCATAAACGCCTTCGAAAGACTCCTGGCCGACGCCGGCGTGACGATCCTGAAGTTCTTCCTGCACATCTCGAAGGGGGAGCAGAAGCGCCGGCTGGAGAAGCGCCTGGAGGACCCGGCGCGCTCCTGGAAGTTCGACGCCACCGACTGGGAAGACCGCAGGCGCTGGGAGCATTACATGCGCGCCTACGAGGACGCGATCAGCCTGTGCAATGCCGCCTGGGCCCCCTGGCACATCATCCCGGCCGACAAGAAGTGGTATCGGGACCTGGTGGTCTCCGAGCGCGTCGTCGAGGCCATGGAGAAGATGCGGCTGAAATACCCGCGCGTGCGCATTCCCCGCCGGAAGCGTCTGGAGAAGTGAACGCGGCTACTCCGATCGTCCCCTCCCGACCCACCCGGCGGTCCGTCAATACCTCTCGGATCGAAGACTCTGGCGAAAAATCTGCGGGGCGATCCCGCGACGCTGATAATCCAGAAAAAAATGCGCGATCTCGATGCCGAGATTCGGAGCATGTGGTGTGGAATGGTGTTGACAAACATACGGTGAAGTTTCAAACTGCACCGCCCTTTCGGGACGTCGACGTACCCTTTACGAGCGGACGATCGAAGCCCACGGCGGCATGAGGATCGATCTGGTCGAAGTTAGGAAGGACAGGGCGGCGCTTCAACCTCTACGATCGCGTCAGTGCCCGTTGCCGTCGGCTGCAGGCGTGGTGGCGGAGCGTGCGGCGACGGCGCGCGCGGGGGCCGGCGCGGGGCTCTTGCGGTCCTCGAACACCACCTCTCCCGAGGAAATCGTCATCCTTACAAGGATGTCGGACAGACCGTCCGGCGCGGCCGCGAGATCCAGCGGGTTCTGATCCAGGACCACCAGGTCG
>DATFVU010000069.1:0-12945 GCA_035260145.1 Candidatus Polarisedimenticolia bacterium
GCGCCATCCCGAGCAACGACGGACGCGGCTATGTGCTCCGAAGGATCATCCGGCGCGCCATCGCCTTCGGCCGCGACCTCGGGATCGATCGGCCCTTCCTTCATGAGCTTTCCGGAACGGTCGTGGACCTCATGAAGAATCCGTACGAAGAACTGGTCTCCCATCAGGCTCGGGTCGCCGAGACCCTGAGGCGCGAGGAGGAGAGATTCGCGCAGACGCTGGCGGTGGCCGACGAGAAGATCCGGACGCTGCTCCAGGGCCTAGAGAAGGAAGGGAAGAGCGTCGTGCCCGGCGCCGAGGCGTTCCGTCTCTACGACACTTTCGGCGCCCCGCTCGACATGGTCGACGACTACGCGCAGAAGGGTGGTCTTCACGTGGATCGGGCCGGCTTCGAGAAGGCCATGTCCGAGCAGCGCGAGCGATCGCGTCGGGGAATGAAGGAGACGTCGCCGGTGGTGCCGGCCGTGGCGTCGCGCCTGCCGGCCCGACAGAGCCTTTTCCTCGGTTACGAGGCGACCGCCGTCGACGAGGCGCGCGTCCTGGCGCTGGTGCGCGGCGACGATCTGGTGGACGAGTTGAAGGCGGGGGAGGAGGGACGGGTCCTGCTCGATCGGACCCCGTTCTACGCGGAGGGGGGCGGCCAGGTCGGCGACACCGGGTTCCTCACCTCGTCCGCGGGTGTGGCCTTCGTGCGCGACACGCAGGCGCCGCTGCAGGGATTGAACCTGCACCTCGTGGAGGTCCGCGAGGGGCGCCTGAGGGTGAACGACCCGGTCCGGGCCGAGGTGGACCGCGAGCGCCGCGAGGCGGTGATGCGAAGCCACGACGCCACGCACCTTCTGCACGCCGCCCTGCGGGACATCGTCGGGCTGCACGTCAAGCAGGCCGGCTCGCTCGTGAGCCCGGATCGTTTCCGATTCGATTTCAGCCACTACGCGGCCCTGTCGGACGAGATCCTCGCCCAGGTGGAAGACGAGGTGAACGATGTCATCCGCCAGGACCTGCCGATCCGCTCGAGCGTCATGCCGTTCGACGAGGCGCTGCGCCGCGGCGCCCTCGCCTTTTTCGGCGACAAGTACGGCGACGTGGTGCGGGTCGTGGAGGTCCCGGGCTTCAGCATGGAGCTGTGCGGCGGAACGCACGCCGCGTCGACCGGATCGATCGGACTGTTCACCATCGATCAGGAGCGCGGCATCGCCGCAGGTGTGCGGCGCATCGAGGCCCTGGCCGGCGACCAGGCGCTGATCGAGGCGCGGCAGGACAAGGCGATCCTGGAGAGCGTGCAATCCACGCTCAACGTGGAGAGGACAAAGGTGCACGAGGCGCTGCAGCGCCTCCTGGATCAGAACCGGACCCTGCAACGGGAGATCGAGCGGCTGAAGATCGACCGGGCCGCCGGGGGCGCGGGAGGAGCGGACGAAGAGCTGGGCGAAGTGGCCGGCGTCAAGGTCCTGGTGCGCGGCCCGCAGGAGGGGCTCGACAAGGACGGCGTGCGGACGCTCGTCGATCGGAGCCGGCAGCGCCTTCCCTCCGGGGTGATCGTCCAATGGGCGGTGAGGGAGGATCGGGTCACCGTCACGGCCTCGGTGAGCCGCGACCTGATCCCGCCCCTGCACGCGGGGGACATCGTCAAGGAGCTGGCCCGCCTGTTCGACGGACGCGGGGGCGGCAGGCCGGACATGGCGGAGGCCGGCGGCAAGAGTCCGGGCGATCTGAAGGCGGCACGTGACCGCACGCTCGAGGTCGTCGAGAAGCTCATCCGCAGAGCGGGCGTGACGCGATGAACCGCGCCGCCTGCCTCGTCCTGGCGCTGGCCGGCCTCCCGTCCCAGGCGCTGGCCGGCGAGGAGATCTATTATCGACGGGACGCCAACGGCGCCCTGGTCCTCACGAACGTACCGGACCGGCCCGATTTCCGCGCCTACCGCGGCCACGATCCCCTGCGCGTCACGAGCAGCGGCGCCGAGTACCGCGATCTGATCGAGCGCACCGCGTCGCAGCACGGGATCCACCCCGACCTCGTGTTCGCGGTGGCCGCGGTCGAATCGAACTTCAACAGCCGCGCCGTTTCGGAGAAGGGGGCCCAGGGCCTCATGCAGCTGATGCCGGAGACCGCGGGGCGCTTCGGGGTGTCGGACCCGTTCAACCCGGCCGAGAACGTCCTGGGGGGCGTGCGTTACATGAGATTTCTCCTCGACCTGTTCAACGGCAACACGCGCCTCGCGGTGGCGGCCTACAACGCGGGCGAAAACGCGGTCCTGGCGGCGCGCGGGGTTCCGCCCTACCCGGAGACGCGCCGGTACGTCGAGAAGGTGCTGAAGATGTTCGGCGGCAAGAGGCCGCTCCTGTCGCCCGCGGTGAGAAAACGTCCCCCGGCCGCGGCCCGCAGCACGGGCCCGCCGATCCGCTCGTACGTCGACGCCGCCGGCATCGTCCATCTCACCGACGGCGAGCCGCCCGCCGCGGTCCTCTCGCCGTCGCCGACACCGTCGCCAGCGGCGTCACCGTCGCCTTCACCGACTCCAACGGCGCCGTTCCAGGGGCCCGTTCAGCCGAACTGAGCACCGATCGGAATCCGCGGCGCTCCGCCTTTCCCCGGAACGCCGCGGCAGAGGATGGACCGTGATCGACGCGCCCGATCGACGGAGTTTCGTGCGCTCCGTTCCCAAGGCGGAGATCCACCTGCACCTGGAGGGGAGCGTCGGACTCGAGACCCTTCTCGGCATCGCGCGATCCCGCGGCGATTCCACGAATAAAGAGGCCCGCTCGCGATTCGTCGCTCTTTACGCGCACCGCGATTTCCCCGATTTCCTCCAGAACTTCCGCAGGCTGTGCGCCGAGATCCGCCGGCCGGAGGACTTCGCCCGAATCGCCACGGACCTGTCCAGAGGCCTCCAGGAACAGAATGTGCGCTACGCGGAGGTGTTCTGCTCGCCTATCATCTTTCGCCGCGCCCTGGGGCTTCCCGCGACCGAGATCATGGACGCGGTCAGCGGCGCCGCCCGCCTCAGGGAAGGCGAGGGCGGGCCGCGCCTGCGCTTCCTGCTCGACGGGGTGCGGCAGTTCGGTCCTGGGGCGATGGAGGAGGTGGTCCAAGACGCCCTGGCGTGCCGGGGCTACGATGTCATCGGTGTGGGGATGGGAGGGGACGAGAAGGCGGCGCCCACGCGGGACTTCGCGGAGCCGTACCGGCAGGCCCGGCGCGCCGGGCTGCGAACGACCGTGCACGCCGGCGAGTCCGACGGGCCCCGCTCCGTCTGGGAGGCGATGGAGGTGCTCGAAGTGGAGCGGATCGGCCATGGCGTGCGGGCGGTGGAGGACCGGGATCTCGTCAAGGTCCTGAGGGATCGAGGCACGCCCCTGGAGTGCTGCCCGACCAGCAACATCGAGACCGGCTCCGTGTCCGACTGGGAGAGGCATCCGATCAAGCATCTGCACGAGGCCGGGGTGGCCGTGACCGTGAACAGTGATGATCCGGCGATGTTCGGGACCAGTCTTCTGGACGAATGGGACCGCCTGATGTCGCGTCTCGGGCTCACGGCGGCGCAGGTCCTGGCGATCGGCGTGCGCACCGTGCGTTCGACCTTCCTGCCTGCGGAGGAGAGTCAGGCCCTGGCGGAGGAGATGATGCGCGCCGCCGGGCGGCTGGGGGTGGTCGCTTGAGCCAGGCCGGAACGCCCCGGACCGGCGATCCCGGGCGGCGCGCCGCCCTCGTTCTGCTGGCGCTGGCCGCCGTCTATGTCCTTCTCCTGGTGTCCCTGTTCCGGCCTTCAGGCGGCCTGCTCGGAACCTATCAGGTGACGGGTCAGGGGGGCGTCCAGGTTCCCGTGCACACGCGGGTCGACCCTCGCGTCGACTTTTCCGTGCCGCAGCGGATCGACGACGCCTACATCTTTCACTGGGACATGCAGCGCCACGGGTTTCCCGCCGCAATGCCGCCGTACGTCGTGAGGTGGACCGGCTTGTTGCGCGCACCGCGGGAGGGGACCTACGGCTTCGGGGTGGAGGTGAACGGGGAGGCGAAACTGGCCATCGACGACACGCCCCTCGAAATCCAGCCGGGGGCGATCGCCGAGCGCCCGCTCTCGGCCGGGTGGCATCCGATCGCGATCGACTACACGCTGACCCACGAGGTGGACGCCCGGCTCGTGCTGTCCTGGCGCCCCCCCGGCGGTTCGCTCCGGCCGATCCCGACCGAGGCGCTCGCCCCGAATCTCGACGCCACGGGCCGCACCACGGGGCGACGCGCGCTCGGCTGGATCCTGCTGGCCGCAGGGGCCGCCTCCGTCGCCGGCCTCCTGTATGCATCCCGCAGGGAAGGGGCCGCCGCGCGCCTGGTGTCCCTGCTGCGGGGCCAGCGCGTCGCGCTGGCGCTGGGAGCGATCGTGATCCTCGGGGCGCTGGTGCGCTTCCACGATTACGACTTGGTGCCGTTCCATCACGAGACCGCGGACGAATATCAGCACGCCTGGGAAGGGTGGACGCTCCTGCATGACGGCGTCCCCAAGGCGTGGAGCACCTTCCCCGACCGCTACCCCGCGGCGCAGACCCGGGACTTCCGCTGGTTCGGCGACCCGTACGTGCTGGTCTGGCCCTACTTCGATCACCCGCCGTTGTTTTCGATGATCGTCGGCGTCGTCGTGTCTTTGGCGCAGCCCGCGACCTACCAGCCTCCCTGGGATTTTCTGTCGTGCACGCTGCCGGTGATGCGCGTCGTTCCGATCGTCCTGAGCCTCGCCGGCATCCTGTTGCTGTATCGTCTCGCCCGCGAGTACGGCGCCACCGAGAGGGCCGCGCTGCTGGCGACGCTGGTGTACGCCACGCTCCCGCTGATCGTCCTGGCGCACCGCCTGGTGAAGGCCGAGAGTCTCCTGTCGCTTCTGTTCATGGGGGCGATCCTCTGCGCCAGGGGGCACGATCGGACCGGCCGAGCGGGCGCCGCCCTGCTGGCGGGAACGCTCGCCGGTCTGTCGATCTGGTGCAAGGCGACCGGTATAGCGGTCCTCGTCGTCATCCTCGTTCTTCTCCTGTCCCGGGGGCGGCGCCGCGGGGCCCTCATGGCGTTCGCCGTGGCCGTCGTCTTCATCCTTCTCTACCTGCTGTACGCCTGGGCCTTCGACTTCGGCATCTTTCTCAAGGTGCTGAAGGCTCAATCCACGACGAAGCTCGTCAGCATGGAGGCGCTGCAGGACATCCTGGCGGGGAAAATCGTGACCAAGTATTTCGGGCGCGGATGGTATCTGTGGCTTCTTCTGTGCGCGGCGATCGCGGCGCTCCGGAGAGAGCGCGCGCTGCTCGTGCCTCTGGCGGTCTACGCAACCATGCTTGCCATGACCGCCGACTCCCGCGTCATTTACGGCTGGTACCGGATCCCGATCTACCCCTTCCTCTGCGTCGCCGCCGGTATCGTGCTCGAGGACATGCTGGAGGAGGCCGACCTGTACCGCGTCTTCCCGTTCGCCATCGCCGCGGTGTCGACGGGCGTGCTCTACATGACGCCGGAATGGATGAAACAGCCGGAGCCGGCCAAGATCCTCACCATCCTGTTCGGGACGCTCGCCCTGGGACCGTATCTCATCCGTCTGGCCGTCGATCGGCCGCTGACCGCGCGCCTCGCTCGCGGGGCGACCTGGGCCCTCCTGGCGCTCTTCTTCCTCACCAATCTGGGGGCGATCGATCGGCTGCTGGAGATCTACTCGGCGACCCGCGGGCTCCGCTGAGCCGAGAGGCCCCGCTCCGCGAGGGAGGAGGCCTTCCGGGTCCATGCGATCCCGGCCCGGATGAGTCTCTGAAGCAGGGCCTCCGAACGGGCCTCGCAGTAGACGCGCAGGACCGGCTCGGTTCCGGAGGCGCGAAACAGGATCCAGCCGTCGTCGCCGAACAGGAGCTTGACGCCGTCGAGGGGATCCACGCCCAGAACGCGAACGCCGGCGAAGCGCGCCGGCGGCTGGCTCTCGAGCCGCCGCACCGAGGCGCGTGCCACGTCCACGGGGAGCGGCAGGTCGACGCGACGGTAGAAGAATCGTCCAAACTCCTTTTCCATCGCGGCCACCCGACGGGACAGCCGGCGATCGCCCGTCGCGAGCATCTCCAGAAGCAGGAGTCCGATCAGGATGCCGTCGCGCTCGGGCAGGAATCCCTTCACACCGATCCCCCCGCTCTCTTCGCCGCCGATCAGCACGTCCTGCTCCCGCATCAGCTTCGCGATGTGCTTGAACCCGACCGGCAGGTCGAAGAAGGGGAGGCCGAACCGCCTGGCGATCCGCTCGCCGACCAGGGTGTTGGCGAAGGTGCGGGCGATCGCGCCGCGCCGCTTCCTGGCGACGATCAGGTGCAGCGCCAGGAGACCGAACACCTGAAAGGGGGAGAGGATCCGGCCGGTCTCGTCGCACACGGCGATCCGGTCGGCGTCGCCGTCGGTGGCGATGCCGATGTGCGCCCGGCGGCGGCGGACGGCTTCCCGGAGAGCCCCGAGGTTCTCGGGACGCGGCTCGGGGGCCTGGCCGCCGAACAGCGGATCGGGCCCGGCCCGGATGGTCTCCACCCGCGCGCGCCCGCGGCGCAACAGGTTCTCCAGAATCCGCCCGCCGCTGCCGTGCAGGCTGTCGACGACCGCCCGCACGGGCGCTCGGGTCAGGGCGCGGAGATCGACCACCGCCTGGAGGCGCGGCACGTACGCGGGCAGGAACGGCTGCCGGCGATCCCGCGCGCGACCGAGGCGCGGCGGTGTTCTGCCAAGGAGGGCTTCGACGCGCGCGGTCATCTCCTCGGGAGCGCTTCCGCCGAAATCGGCCTTGATCTTGAAGCCGTTGTATTCGGGAGGATTGTGGCTGGCCGTGATGCACACGCCCAGGGGAGCCCCGGTCTCGACGACCTGGCAGGAGACCATCGGAGTGGTGACCGGTCCGTCGGCGAGATAGGCGGGGAGGCCGTTCCCTTCGAGCACGGCGGCGACCGCCTCCGCGAACCGCGAGCCGAGGAAGCGGACGTCGTATCCGATCGGTACCGGGGCGGATTTCGCGCCGCCCTCCTTCAGGAGATCGGCGACCGCCTGCGCCACGATGCGCACGTTGGCGAAAGTGAACTCGTCCGCGATGACCCCGCGCCAGCCGTCGGTCCCGAAACGTAGCGCCATCGCCCGCAGCTTTCTCTCCGCCTGCCGCCGAGTCCCGTTGACCTGCCGCGGGCCCTGTGTTAGTTTCACTACGCCCCACTCGGAATGGCGGCCGGCTCGGCCGAGTGCGGGGCGCGGCCTCGCGGCATTCTACACTCGGACTCCCTGGCCACCGACGGGATGATCAATCTTCCAACCTGGATCACGATCATCCGCATTTTCCTGACACCCGTGCTGGTCGTCGTCCTGATGACGCGCGGCACCTACCTGGAGCCGATCGGCTTGTCCTGGCAGATGATCGGCGTCATGGTCTTCCTGCTGGCGTCCTGCACCGACTATCTCGACGGCTGGCTGGCGCGCCGGCGCAATCAGGTGACCACGCTCGGTATTCTCCTGGATCCGATCGCCGACAAGCTGCTCACGTCGGCGGCGTTCATCTCGCTGGTTCAGATTGGAGTGGCGCGCGCCTGGATGGTCTGGGTGATCATCGGGCGCGAGTTCGCGGTGGATGGCCTCCGCATGATCGCCTCCAGCCAGGGCATCACCATCGCGGCGAGCATCTGGGGCAAGTACAAGACCGTCTCGCAGGTCGTCGCCGTGGTGCTGCTGATTTTCGGGAACACCTACCTGGGCCGCTGGGATCTCGCCGGCGATATCGCCATCTGGATCGTGGTGATCGTGGCGACGCTGTCGGCCGCCGATTATTTTGTGAAGTTTTCCCGGCGCCTCGGCGTCGTGGGCGGCAGGGTCGCGCCGGGAGGCGGATCTGTCTAGAGAGCCGCAGGGCGACAGGGGATTCTGGTCGCGCATGCGCGGTCTGTTTCTGACCGGGCTCGTCATCCTGCTGCCCCTGGTCATCACCCTCTGGCTCCTGCGGATCCTGTTCAACCTGGTGCACGGCGTCTCCACGCCCGTCATCCTTCGAATCCTCGATCTGCTACGACTCCCGCTGGTCGACGACCCGGCGTTCGCCACGTATCTGGCGCCCCTGATCGGTCTGGCCGCCACCTTCCTCCTCATCCTCCTCACCGGCCTGTTGGCGACCAATTTCCTGGGGAGAAGGTTCGTCGCCGCCTTCGACAGGCTGATGCTGCGCATCCCGCTCATCAAGGGGATCTACGGGGCGGCCCGGCAGCTTCTGGACGCCTTGAGCCGGAAGAACGACGCCTTCCAGCGGGTCGTCATGGTGGAGTACCCGCGGCCGGGCGTGTACACCCTGGGATTCCTGGCGAGGGAGGACACGACGCTGCGCCTGTCGGGTCACGGAGGGAAGATGAAGGGATTCGCCCTGGTCTTCCTGCCGACCACTCCGAACCCGACGTCCGGCTGGCTCGCCGCCGTGCCGGATCGCGACGTCATTCCCCTCGACATGTCGATCGAGGACGGTATCAAGACGATCGTCAGCGGCGGGCTGGTCCTCCCGTCCTACTGGGATCGGGCGTAGTGGGAGGGCGATGTTCTACTGGTTCGTCAAGGGCGTGTTCTTCCCCTTCGTGCATTTCTATCTCGGGCTGACCCGGGACGGACTCGAGCACCTGCCGCGGCGCGGGCCGGCGATCGTCGTCTCGAACCACACGTCTTACGCCGACGCGATCCTTCTCGGCTCCGCCGCGCCGCGACCGATCCATTTCATCGTCCTGCAGTGGATGTACGATCTGCTGCCGCTGCGCTGGTTCTACTGGGGCATGGGAACCATTCCGGTGCGCGCCGAAGGGCAGGACTCGAAAGGGATCAAGCAGGCCCTGCGTCTGCTCTCCTCGGGACGCGTCCTGGGGGTCTTTCCCGAGGGCTCGCGGAGCTCCGACGGCCGGCTGACCGAGCCCCGGCTGGGGGCCGCCATGATCGCCGCGCTGAGCGGCGCGCCCGTCGTGCCGGTCTACATCGACGGAGCCCGCGCCTCCCTGCCGGTCGGAGGCGTCTTTCCGAAGCCGGCTCGCATCCACGTTCGCTTTGGCCCGCCTCTGCGCTTCGATCGCGGGCGGGCCGGATCCGGCAGGGAGGCGCTGCAGGCTTTCGCCCAGGACATGCAGGTCGCCATCAGCCGGCTGGAGCCGGCCCCGTGAGCCCGCCGCGCGCGGAGCTTCTCGCGATCGGCTCCGAACTCCTCGAACCCTGGCACGTGGACACGAACGGCGCCTACCTGTCGCGCCGCCTCGGGGAGCGCGCCATCGCGGTGCGTTTCCGCACCGTCGTCGGCGACACGCCGGACGACTTGAAGGAGGCCTTCCGCGTGGCCGTCGGTCGATCGGATTGGGTGGTCGCGACCGGGGGCCTGGGTCCGACGATCGACGACCTGACGCGCGAGACCGTGGCGGAGCTTCTGGACCTGCCGCTCCTGCCGGACGAGGGGATCGCCCGCGAGATCGAGGCCAGGTTCCGCCGGCTGTCGCTGCCGATGCCCACGCAGAACAGACGGCAGGCGATGGTTCCGAGGGGAGCGCGGGTCCTGGCGAACCGCCTCGGCACGGCGCCCGGCCTGTGGCTCGAGACCGGCCGCTCCACGATCGTCCTTCTTCCCGGGGTGCCTGAAGAGATGCGGCAGATCTTCGAGGACTCGGTGCTGCCCCGTCTGCCGGCGACGGGAGAACGTTTCGCCTACCGGGTGATCAAGATCGCCGGGCTGCCCGAATCGGAGGTCGATCGTCGTCTGGACGGCGTGGCGCGAGGGGCCGGCCCGGTCGCCTGGACGATCCTGGCCTCTCCGGGGCAGGTCGAGATCCATCTGCGCGAGCGGCTCGTCGGCGACGAGGCGCCGGCGGGAATCGAGAGGCTCGACGCGGACATCGCCGCAACACTCGGGCCGCACGTGTTCGCGCGCGACGAGGAGTCCATGGAGGAGGTGATTGGCCGTCTCCTGGTGCAAAGGAGCGAGACGCTGGCCACGGCCGAATCGCTCACCGGCGGGGCGATCGCCAGGCGCATCACGTCGGTCCCGGGCGCCTCGCGCTATTTTCGCGGCGGCGTCGTCGCCTACTCCGACGAGGCCAAGAGGTCCCTGCTCGGGGTGCGGCCGGAAACCCTCGAGACGCTCGGCGCGGTCAGCGCCGAGGCCGCGGCCGAGATGGCGCGCGGCGCGCGGCGTGCCGTGCAGACGACCTGGGCTCTGTCGTCCACCGGATTCGCCGGGCCGGAGGGGCCGGGACCGGGTCGCCCTCCCGGGCAGGTCTTTCTCGGGCTCTCGGGCCCCGGGATCGAAACCACCCGGGATCTGACGTTCCCCGGAAGCCGCGCGACGGTTCGCGAGCGTACGGCGCGCTCCGCCATCGACCTGTTGCGCCGCGCCCTCCTGGAGGCCGCCCCGTGAGGCTGTTCGTCGCGGCGGATCTCCCCCCGGCGCTGCGGAGAGAGCTGGCCTCGGTGCAGGAGGAGATGGCGGCGGCGCCGCTTCCGGTCCGCTGGGTCCGGCCCGAGGGAATTCACCTGACGCTCAAATTCCTGGGTGAAGTGGGTGAGGAGCGGTTGTCGGATATCCGGGCGGCCCTGTGCGGGGCCGGCGACGAGATCGCCCCCTTCGCGCTGGAGGCGGCGGGTGCTTCCGTGTTCCCCGCGCGCGGCGCGCCGCGCCTCATCTGGGTGGAGGTGCGCGGGGATCTCGACGCGGCCGGGCGGCTGGCCGCTTCGATCGATGCCGCCCTGGCCCGCCTCGGGTTTGCGCGCGAGACCCGCGAGTTCCGCCCTCACCTGACGCTGGGAAGAGTCAAGGGGCCGGGGCGGGGCGACTGGCGCTCCTTCCTGGAGCGCGCCGCACCGCGGGCCACCGGCGTCTTCCCGGTGAATCAGCACACGCTGTTCGTGAGCCGCCTCGGGCCGGGCGGGGCGATCTATACGGCGATCGAGAACTTTCGTCTCGGCCGCGCCGCCGCCGCAGGGGGATCTTAGTGGGCGCCTCCGTCGCGTGCATCCTCGCCGCATTCCTCCTCGGGGGCATTCCCTTCTCACAGCTGATCGCCCGGCTGCGCGGAGTCGACCTTCGATCGGTGGGAAGCGGCAACATCGGTGCGACCAACCTGGCGCGGGCCTTGGGGTACGGGATCGGGGCGGTCGGGCTGCTTTTGGATGCGGGGAAGGGAGCCCTGGCCGTGATCATCCCGGGTGCTCTCCTCGGGTCCCGCGCGACTCCCACGATCGAGGCCCTGGCGGGGGGAGCGGCCATCCTGGGCCACAGCTTCAGTCCGTTCCTGCGCTTCAGGGGAGGCAAAGGAGTCGCGACCGGTGCGGGGGCCTTCGCGCTGCTGGCCCCCGGCGCCACGCTTATAGCACTCGGCGTTTTCGCGGCGGCCGTGGGGCTGACGCGCGTGGTCGGCCTGGGGTCGGTCCTGGCCGCCCTGTCGCTGCCGATCGCGGCGTGGGCCCTGGGCTGCGCCACGCCGATCACGATGGCGGCGGCCCTCGTGGCGGTCGTGGTCATCGCGCGGCATCGCGACAACCTGGTCCGCCTGATGCGGGGCACCGAGAATCGCCTCGGCGCCGGGGATCGTCCATGAAGCGCGACGCCGCCCAGGGGGTCTCCCGGTCGCGGCAGGGCGGCTCCAGGGTGTGCGTGCTCGGAGCGGGCTCCTGGGGGACCGCGCTGGCCCTGCATCTGGCGCGCCTGGGAGATCCGGTGGCCCTGTGGGCACGAAACGAGCGGACGGCCGATCTCATGAACAGGGAGCGCGAGAACACCGCCTACCTGGCCGGTCAGCGATTCCCGCCCGGCCTCGAGGTGACCGGGAACTTGAGCGAGGCGCTGCGCGAGGTGTCCCTCGTGCTGTTCGTGGTCCCCGCGCAGCACGGCCGCCCGGTGTTCCGGGCGGCGATCTCTCACCTTCCGATGGGAGCCGATCTCGTCATCGCCTCGAAGGGGATCGAGGAGAACAGTCTCCTCCGCCTCACCGAGGTTCTCGCGCAGGAGGCGGGTGCAGAAGCGGGGCGTCGCGCCACGGTCCTGTCGGGGCCCAGCTTCGCCGCCGAAGTTGCGAAGGGGGATCCGACCGCGGTGGTCGTGGCCTCGGAGGATGAGGGCGCGGCCGCGCGCGTCCAGGAGCGCCTGTCGCGCGGTAATCTGAGAGTCTACCGGAGCCGCGATCCGGTCGGCGTCGAGGTGGCGGGAGCGCTGAAGAACGTCGTGGCCATCGCCACCGGAATCGCCGAGGGCCTGGGGTACGGCACGAACACCCGCGCGGCTCTGATCACCCGCGGCATGGCGGAAATCACCCGTCTCGGCACCCGTCTGGGAGGGCGGCCGGAGACGTTCGCGGGGCTGGCGGGCGCGGGCGATCTGATCCTGACCTGCACCGGAGCGCTGAGTCGCAACCGCTCGGTGGGCCTGGAGGTCGGGCGCGGTCGACCGCTCAGTGATGTCCTGGCGGGCATGCGCATGGTCGCCGAAGGGGTCGCGACGGCGCGCGCGGCCGTCGCCCTGGCGCGCCGTCACGATGTGGACATGCCGATCGCGTCGAAGGTGCACGCGGTGCTGTTCGAGGGGACGACACCCCAGGACGCGGTGGCATATCTCTTGTCCCGTCCGCTCAAGGAGGAACAGTGATCGACCTGCACAATCACCTCCTGCCGGGGATCGACGACGGCGCCAAGAAAGTCGAGGAGACGCTCGAGTTCCTGCGCATCGCCCGTCGCGATGGCGTGACCACCATCGTTGCCACGCCCCACATGAAGCCGGGCGTCTATGACAATCGGCGCGAGACGATCCTGGAGAGGGTTTCGATGGTGCGGGAGGCGGCGAAGGGGGACGAAGCGGAGGGAGTCACCCTGCTGCCGGGGGCGGAGGTCTATTTTACGGCGGACCTGACGGCGCGCGCCCGGGCCGGGGAGCTGATGACGATCGGCGACGGC
>DATFVU010000070.1:0-2818 GCA_035260145.1 Candidatus Polarisedimenticolia bacterium
CCTTTTCATTGGTGCTGTTCAACGACATCGTCTGGTGGCTGCCGTTCGCGCTGTTCCTCCTCGACGGCACCCGGCTCGGAGAGCGCCTGCGCGGCGCGGCGGGGCCGGCCTGCGGCGCTCTCAACGCCCTCGCGGTCCTGGCGATAGCATTTCTCTTGAAGCCCGGAACGGAAGTCGTCCCGGACCCGGTCGCGCGCATGAACTACATCGCCGCCCATCCGTACCTCTGGCGGACGGGGTGGGGGCTCTGGATCGTCGCCGCGATCAGTCTTCTGGCCTTCTACGCCTGGTGGGGCGCGCATCTGCCCCGAACCGCCTGGGCCCTCACGGGCCTCTTCATCGCGACCTGCGGAGCGGCCTGCGACCTTCTGGCCGAGTCGCTGTTCATCGGGTGGCTGCCCGAGCGCATGGAGGAGATCCAGCGCCTCGGCACCATCCTGACCGGCGCCGCGGCAAACGGTCTGTACACGCTGGCCGGCGTCCTTCTTACCACGATGACCGCCTCGCTGCGGGGACCATTCCGGATCTTGACCTGGACCGTCTGGGCCGCCGGGTGCGCCCTCACGGCGACGGCGCTCGCGGCGACCGCGACCGGCATGGCGGTCGCGACCGCCGTCCTCATGGCGATGTTCTGTCCCTGGGCCTGGCTGATGGGGCGGAGGCTCATGTGAAGCGGAGCGCTCGATGAGGCGCGTGGTCGTCCTGGGCGGACGGGGATTTTTCGGCGCCGCCGCCGCCGGCCAGATGCGGGCCGACGGGCTGCGCCCTCTCATCGCCTCGCGCCGCGCCGGCGCCGACCTGAGGGTGGATGTTGACAGCCGCGCCTCGCTGAAATCGGCCCTTCGCCAGGGGGACATCGTCGTCGACGCCGCCGGCCCCTTCCAGACGAGAACGACAGCCGTCATCGAGGCGGCTCTCGAGACCGGCTTCGACGTCATCGACCTTTCCGACAGCCTGCGCTACGCCGAGCGGGTGGCCGAGCTTCGCCTGCGAATCGAGGCGGCGGGGATTCGGATCCTGACGTCGTGCAGCTCGATCTCGACGGTCAGCTCCCTGGCGCTCCGCCTGAGCGGCATCAAGGAGCCGGCGCGGCTGAGCCTGGTCCTGCGTCCGGCGATCCGCGCCACCGCGCACCGGGCGACCGCCGCGTCGCTCCTTGAATCGGTGGGCCGGCCGATCCGGGTCCTGCGGGATCGGCGACTGGTGGAGCGTCGCGGCTGGCGCGAGCCCCGTTCTTTCAAGTGGCCGGCCGGCGGGCGCATTCGCGCCTATCTGTGCGAGAGCGCCGACGCGCTTCTGCTTCCGCCGCTGTGCCCGTCCCTCAAACGCGTCGACTTCTACGTCGACGCCCGGGCGCCCGGACTGAATCTGGCGCTGGCCCTGGCCGCCCGCTCGGAGGGGGTGCGTCGGGTCATCGGGGCCCTCCTGCCGATCGGGCTCGTTCTCTGCCGGCTTCTCGGATCGGCCGGCGGCGGCATCCTGTACGAGATCGAGGGGTCGGAGGGGGCCGTCGTCTCGGTCGGCTTTCTTGCTCCGCGCGACAGCTATTTCGTCGCGCTGGCCCCGGCCGTTCTGGCCGCCCGGGCGATGGCGCAGGGACGATTCTCCGCCACCGGGCTGGTCCCGCCCGATCGCCAGGTCGAGGCGCCCGAGCTCCTCGCCTATCTCAGCAGGCTCGGCGTCGACCTGGTGACGACCCGACACGCCAGAAAAAAACCGTGAGCGCTCGGGCCGGCTGGCAGGTGTTCATCGACACCGGCGGGACGTTCACGGACGCCCTGGCGGTGGACCCCTCGGGCATCATCCGGCGGACCAAGATCCTGAGCAGCGGCGCCCTGCGCGGCACGATCGATCGAATCGACGCCCCCACGCGCCTGAGAGTGCGCGCCGACTGGTCCCTGCCCGACGATTTCCTGGCCGGCTTCCGCTTCCGGGCGCTCGGACAGGATGACACGTTCCGGGAGGTCGTCCGTTTCGACGCGGCCGAGACGATACTCGAGCTCTCCTCCGGCTGGCCGCGACCCCTCCGCCCCGGAGACGCCTTCGAGGTGATCTCCCCCGAGGAGGCCCCCGTGCTGGCCGCTCGCGTCCTGACCGGGACTCCGCGCGGCCGGCCGCTTCCGGTCGAGGTCCTGCGCCTCGCCACGACTCTCGGGACGAACGCCCTCCTGGAGCGGCGCGGCGTGCCGACGGCTCTGTTCGTGACGCGCGGCTTCGGCGATCTCCTGTTCATCGGCACGCAGCAGCGGCCCGATCTCTTCACGCTCGACATCCGGCGCGAGGAGCCCCTGTACGCGGAGGTCGTCGAGATCGACGGCCGGATCGCCGCCGACGGCTCCGAGGTGAGGCCGCTCCGCGAGGACGAGATCGAGGCGGCCGCTTCCGGCGTCCTGGCCCGCGGCATCGACTCGGCGGCCGTGGCGCTGATGCACAGCCACCGGAATCCGCGTCACGAGGAGCGCGCGCAGGAGATCCTCGAGCGTCTGGGTTTCCGACACGTGTCGCGCTCCTCGCGCCTCTCGCCGTTCATCAAGATCCTGCCGCGGGCCGAAACGGCCGTGGTCGACGCCTACCTCGCCCCCGTCGTCCGTTCGTATCTGGATCGCGTGAGGCGGAACGTTCCGGAAGGGCGCGTCCAGGTCATGACCAGCGCCGGAGGGCTGGTCGCGATCGAGAGCATCCGTCCGAAGGACATGCTGTTGAGCGGCCCCGCGGGCGGGGTGGTCGGGGCGGCGCTCGCCGGCCGCAGGTCGGGATTCGCGAAGGTGATCGCGTTCGACATGGGGGGGACGAGCACGGACGTCGCCCGCTTCGACGG